>JAVZEV010000002.1 GCA_038873195.1 Candidatus Bathyarchaeia archaeon
TGCTATAGCGCCTATTGCCATTGTAACTGAAAGAACAGCAGGCAATGCTGCTGTAATTGCTGCCACAGTTAAAACCAAAGCAAATTGGAGTATCTCAAGAATACTTTCATGGCGGAAAAGTGCTACAAAAAAGATGACAGCCACCAATATCATGGCGAGAACTATTAAATAATCGCCAATCTTGATTATGGCTTTCTGAAAGTGGCTTTGAGTTTTAGCCTCTTCTACAAGCCTAGCAGTCTTACCAAAATATGTATTCATGCCAGTGGAAACCACCAGAGCATTCATCTCTCCATGCCTTACTATGGAACCCGCATACCCAACGTCCCCGACATGCTTTTCTACCGGCAGAGATTCGCCTGTCAATGCCGATTCGTCCACAAGCAAATAGTCGCCCTCAAAAAGTTTGATGTCAGCTGGGACTATATCACCTAAGCGTACACGCACAACATCGCCTGGCACAAGTTCCCTAGCTGGAATTTCACGCCATTTGCCATCACGCAAAACTCGCGCTTTCGGCGCAAGCTTCTGTTTCAACATTTCAATAGCATTGCCTGCCTTATGCTCCTGCCAGAAACCAACCACTGCATTAACCATAAGAAGCACGAAAATAATTCCAAAATCAATCCAGTGTTGGATAAACGCCGACACAACAACTGCCGCTTCAATCATCCATGGAATAGGACCCCAAAAATAGCCTAAAAACTTTACAATTGGATTAACTTTTTTCTCAGGAATCTCGTTAGAGCCAAACTGTTGAAGCCTTTTCTCCGCCTCTGAAGTGGTAAGGCCGTTCTCGTTTGAAGAAAGTCTCCTGAATAATTCCGTTACAGAGAGCTTCTTAGCCTCTTCTGCGCCAGTAAAAGCCGAGCTTTCGTTTTTATGAGACTTCATGTTTGATGCACTTCCGCTAAACTTTTGTCTCTTGATATTTAAGGTTGTTTTGGTCATGCACTAGCCTGACAATAATTAGGCGTAGAGAAATTTTGGGCGATAAATAAAGGCTTGCACTCTTATGTTTATGTGATTTCCAATGTCAGTCTTTCTCCTTCATGATTGTATGCTGCAACATTTCTACTATCTGCAAATGGAAAGCCTATGATCATTAGTATTTTTCCCCAAAAATGGTTCAAATCGGCTGGTGAAGGCGTCAAGTTTCCTGATGGATGAGAATGTACTGTTCCAATAATGGAAAAATCCATGGGCAACATGTGTGTTGGGATATTGGCGAAGCCTTGTCCATACGTAGCTAATGGAGGCACGATTAAATCAGTAATTTTAATGGTGTCTTTGCTTCTTTCACCGCGAAGCAATAAAATGCTCTCCTTTGGATAAAGTAATTTTGCATTTTCTAAAATTGCCTTCATTAATGTTTGGCTAATCGAAACGGTTGTACGAGGCTTCATATAAAACACTCATTAACGCGCAATTATTTTTACCTGTTGTTTCTGTAAAGTTTTTAAGCAAGTGTTGGCAAGCTAATTGGTTGCTTTCGAGGGATAGTGAATGGATTTTGCGGTTCAAGTTAACAGTCTTGTTAAGGTTTATGATGAAAAGGTGAAAGCCTTAGACGGTGTTAACTTGAATGTGGAGCCTGGAGAGGCATTTGCGTTGCTTGGTCCCAATGGCGCTGGAAAAACCACGCTTATAAGAATTTTGACAACACAGCTTAAGCCTACCGCTGGAGAAGCGTATGTCTTCGGGTTAAATGTTGTCCGTAATGGTGGCAAGGTTAGAAGGTTAATAAGTTATGTTCCTCAGGAGATGAGTGTCTGGACAGACATTAGCGGTTATGAGAATCTTCTAGTGTATGCAAAAATTTTCGACATACCCGGTCACGAAAGAGGTAAGATAATTGATGAAGTTTTGGAAAATATGGGTTTAACCCAAGTGAAAAACGAACTTGTTAGGACATATTCTGGCGGGATGATAAGAAGGCTTGAAATAGCCTGCGCCATGCTCATTAAGCCCAAAATTATGTTTTTGGACGAGCCAACTATTGGCTTAGATCCTGCCGCCCGAGAAGTTGTTTGGGAAAGACTCGGCGTTTTCAAGAAGGAGTACGGCGTAACCATATTCTTTAATACACATTATATGGATGAAGCTGACTTATACGCGGATGACATAGCCATAATTAATCAAGGAAAAATAGTGGCAAGAGGCACAAGCGAAGAATTAAAACACTCCTTGGGCGGCGAAACTATCGCATTTACACTTGAAAAGACCACCCTTAAACCTGAATTAGTTGAAGAATTTCGGAAATTAAGTTTTGTAAAGGACGTTTTTGTGGAGAATGGAAGTTTAAGCGTGTTTGTTGATGATGCTGAATCCACGTTGCCAAGTCTAATGACTGCCTTGAAAGGTAAGGGCATATCTGTAAGGAAGGTTTCTATAACTAAGCCAACTTTGGACGATGTTTTCCTTAAATATGTTGGGACACGGCTTGAGGAGAAGGGTAGAATCAGCGATGTTACGCATATGCGTTACATGATTAGGAAGGGATAAGGCATGATGGAAGGCTTTAAAAATATGCTGGTTATGATTGAGCTGGAATTGAGGAGACTACGCCATGACAGGACGGAAATCTACTTTAGAGCTGTTCAACCAATCCTTTGGATAGTCATTTACGGTCCTGTGATGAGCAGTGTTAGGGCTATACCGACCGGCGGAGTGCCATACACAGACTTCATAACGCCGGGGGTTATGATTCAAACAACAACTTTCGTCAGCATATTCTATGGGCTGATGATGGTTTGGGAGAGGGACTCCGGCATATTGAAGAAGTTGCTCGTCACTCCAGCTTCAAGGTATTCCATGGTGATAGGCCGATCCATGGCTTCAGGCGTGAGAGCACTATTCCAAGCCCTAATAATTCTGCCCATAGCCCTCATAATTGGTGTGCAGTTTATACCAAACCCAGCCTACTTCATCCTAGCCTTCACAATAATATTCTTTGCCTCAGGCGGATTCGCAGCCATATCCATACTCGTGGCCTCCTTCATGAAAACCAGAGAACGATTTATGGGCATAGGCCAAGCCATAATTATGCCCCTATTCTTTGCAAGCAACGCCCTATACCCCATCCAAATGATGCCGCCGATCCTAAGAGAATTTTCAACGTTCAACCCGCTAAGCTACGTTGTCGATGCAGTAAGAGGGCTGCTAATCACTGGAGACCTTTCAAATCTTCTAATAGATTTGGTCGCAATCGCTATTTTCGATGCTGTGCTATTCATTTTGGCGTCAATAAGCTTCAAGCGCATTATAGAATGATAATAACAAAGCAATACATGACTGTTTTTATTTCAGCTTAGAAATGTAATATTGGGAGATGGAAAGCGAAGGAAAATGTTTAAACAAAACAGAAAGAATCTTGTTGCAAGTAAGGTTAAGAGTTGGACTTTACCAAGCGATGATGAGCTTTTAAGCATACCCATCGATGAACTTCTAGCCCGTTTAAATACGTCCTCGTCTGGGCTTTCTTCTGAGGAAGCAGAAGAACGCTTAAGAATATTCGGTTTTAACGAGCTTGCTAAAAGGCGAAAACGAGCTGCCATTGTTGAATTTCTCTCCCATTTTCGAAGCCCATTAGTAATCATATTACTGATCGCTGGCTTGATTTCTGGCTTCTTCGGAGAAACAATAAACGCTCTCATCATACTTTCAATAGTGCTTCTAAGCGTGATACTTGACTTTTATCAGGAATCAAAAGCTGAAAGAGCCGCTGAAATGCTTAAGGAAAAAGTGACCACAACTGCGACTGTGCTGAGAGATGGCGTTAAACAAGAAGTTAAGCTTTCCGAAATAGTTCCAGGCGATATAGTGTATCTTGCAGCCGGAGATATTGTGCCTGCGGATGCGCGATTGATTACCGCAAAGGACTTGTTTGTTAATCAGTCAGCATTAACAGGCGAAGCTTTTCCCGTCGAGAAAACGACTTCGCCATTGAAGACAAAAACCATGACAATTACGGAATGGTCCAATTACATTTTTATGGGTACATCAGTCGTAAGCGGAACAGCAACGGCTGTTGCGTTAAAAACTGGAAACTCTACAGAGTACGGGAAAATAGCCAAAAAACTTGTTGCAAGAGAACCTATAACAGAGTTTGAGAGAGGGCTTAGACGATTCGGCTTCATGATTATGGAAATCACGTTTCTTCTTGTTTTATTTGTCTTTTTCGTAAACGCGCTTTACAAGCGTGGTGTATTGGAGTCCCTTCTTTTTGCGGTGGCTTTGGCGGTAGGTTTGACACCTGAACTCTTGCCAATGATAATGACTGTAAACCTTTCAAAAGGCGCACTTGCAATGTCGAGAAAAGGCGTCATTGTAAAACGTTTAGAATCCATCCAGAACTTTGGAAGCATGGATGTACTATGCACCGACAAAACTGGCACATTAACGGAGAACAAAATAAAACTTGTGCTGCATATTGATATGGAAGGAAGCGACGACGAAAAAGTGCTTTTGTACTCTTTTTTGAACAGTTACTATGAAACTGGGCTGAAAAGCCCGCTTGATGAAGCCATCCTCAGACATAAAGGTATCAGAGATATAAATGCACGGGCATACCAGAAAGTGGATGAAATTCCATTTGACTTTGCGCGTAAACGAGTTTCGGTTGTTGTTGAGCATGAAGACCAACGATTTTTAATTGCTAAAGGTGCGCCAGAAGAGATCGTTAAAGTATGTTCACGATGCGAGCTAAAAGATAAGATATATGATTTGACGAGTGATTTGCTGAATAAGATTGAACAGAGATATTATGAGTTGAGCTCCGATGGGTATAGGGTTTTAGGAGTATCTTACAAACTGGTCAACGAAAAGAAGGATACGTACTCCGTGAACGACGAAAGCGATATGGTGTTTTTAGGCTTCGTGGCATTTCTTGACCCGCCAAAGGAAACCGCAAAAGAGTCTCTACAGCTGTTAAGAAAAGCAGGAATAGAATTGAAAATTCTGACAGGCGACAATGAGCTTGTTACAAGAAAAACCTGTGAACAATTGGGCTTTGAAGTTAAAGGAGTTGTTCTGGGAAGCGATATAGCTCATATGCAAGATGATGCTCTTGCGAGGGTTGTAGAAGAGGCAAACATTTTTGCAAGGGTTACGCCTGCCCAAAAAGATAGGATAATAGGTGCATTAAAGAATAATGGTCACGTTGTTGGTTATCTTGGAGATGGTATTAACGATGCGCCTTCTTTGAAGACGGCGGATGTAGGTATTTCCGTTGATAATGCGGTTGATGTTGCAAAAGAATCTGCGGACATAATACTTCTTGAGAAGAGGTTAAAGGTTCTACATAATGGCGTACTAGAAGGACGGAAAACTTTTGATAACACCCTAAAGTATGTGATGATGGGGACAAGTTCAAATTTCGGGAACATGTTTAGTGTAGCAGTTGCATCACTCTTTTTGCCTTTTCTCCCCATGCTTGCTATACAGATACTGTTAAACAACCTTCTTTATGACTTGTCCGAGTTAACAATACCAACCGATAACGTTGATCAAGAAGCTGTTGAAAAGCCAAGAAAATGGGACATTTCTTTTATAAGGAAATTTATGGTTATCTTGGGACCTGTAAGTTCCATCTTTGATTTTATGACATTCTTTATAATGTTACATGTTTTTAAAGCTACGGAACCGTTATTCCAAACAGCGTGGTTCATCGAATCTCTATGCACTCAGACATTAGTTGTTTTCATTATAAGAACTAGAAAAACACCGTTTTATGGGAGCAGACCAAGCACTCTTTTACTCTTGAGCAGTTTAAGCGTCGTCGCCATTGCACTGCTGTTGCCATTTACACCAATAGGTAACATTTTTGGATTCGTAACCCCACCGCCATCATTCTTCGCGTTCCTAGTGGCCTTGACTGTTTCTTACTTGTTATTGGTAGACCTGATCAAGAGCGTGTTCTATAAGATGTTTGTGCATTATCCAGATTAGTCGGCATAAAAATGACGCTACGCGGATAAGATATATAAAGTGCCCACCGCAATTGGTTAGCGTACTCGTTAGAAGGAATAAAGCCATGTCAGAAGCAATTCTTGTTTTAAAAGTTGAGAATCCGCATTTTACTGTTCGACTTTATGAGAATTTGCTGAGAGTAGATTTGAAAGGAAGTTTGAAGAGCGAGCTAGAAGAGGCTCTTGAAAACAAACCAATTCTTAAAGAAACGCTCGGCGGATTACTAAGCATATTTGTTCCATTACACATACGCCTAAGCGACATAGATTCTGTGCAAATGAACGACGCTGGAAAGGTAACGATAAACCTTCCATATCATCGGAATATCGTAATCCCGCTTGAAAGGAAACACGCAGAAGAATTCGTAAACAAGCTCAATCAGTTGATTCAAAAAGTGAAAGACCGTGAAATCAGAGAACGGACAATGAAGAAAAGGGCTAAAAGAAAAACGAAGAAAAAACCGAGTGGAGTTCCCCCGAGTTCCTATTTGACTATTCCGTATTATTTTCCTACAGAACAAGTTGACATCGTCGACAAGTTGAAGCGAAAGAAAAGGAAAGTGAAAAAATGAAAGCTTCTAAAAAGTGTTGACATGCGAAGTTTAATAATGTAACAATTGTCAGTGTTGAAAGTGTCAACATTCACTTTATATTAATGAGCGATTAATTTTTCTAAGAAATATGCAGTTGAGAGGTAGTTGTAATAAGGGAATGGTTCTATTATTAACAGGTGAGCGTGATGACTTTGTATTGTCCTAAATGTGGTGCACAACTTCCAGATGATGCAATATTCTGTATCAAGTGTGGAACTAGGATTTCTGCTTTACCTATGCCGCAGGCTCCATCAACGCCTGTTATCGCCTCTTTAGAAGCTAAGTCGCTTAGGTGTCCTCACTGTGGTGCTCCAATTACGCCGAAATTCGGTGAGATGGTCATAAGCTGTGAGTACTGTGGAACTGCCGTAATATTGGGGAGCGAAGGTTGGAGAGGCATACATAAGCAGACAATGCTTCCGCTTAAGCTTGCAGAACAAGACAAGGTGGTTGCTGAAATTCGCAGCTTAATGGATAGAGGGTTACTGCATAGACACTTTTACGAAGGATCAAGGCTGGAGGAAATGAGCTTAAGCTTTGTTCCATACTGGATTGTCTCAGTTTCAACAAGAACTTCGGTAATAGCTAGTGACATAGCAGTTCAAGCTGGAGAAATTGCAACAACAGCAGCTCTTTTCGGCGTTATGGGGTCAGCGATGAGCGGCAGAAGACGTGGAGTAGGCATAGCTGGGCCTCTTCTTGCAGGAGCAATGCTTGGCACTATGATGGGACCCGGCCAAGCGGGTGCAAAAAGAGCCTATCAAATGGACAATAATTACAACATAGCCATTGTAGCTGTCAAAGCATTTAACGAATATCAGCCAAAAAGCTATCAATTCAACTTGCATGAGAGAATGCTGTTTGATGTTTCTAAAATTCCAAAAAGCGTAAAAATTTTGAACGGAGACGTAGGCGAAGAAGCAGCAAAATATCAGGCGAAAACTCTTGCAGACCAACTGCAATCAGAGAAGGCACATGCACAGTACCATATGATCCAACAACTTCACACAGATGTGGATGTTACAGAAACTGAACTGCTTTATGCGCCGATATGGTTCGCTCAATACGACCATAAAGGCAACAAGATAATCCTAGTCATTGATGGCAACTCAGGCGGCGTAATCAACAGCATAGGCTTATAATTTGACAGAGAAGCAACATGTTTATGAATCCTTTCGAACGTTTAATTTGCATTGAGGATATATTATTGAGCAAGAAAACCATTTATTGTCCTCACACTTATGGCATTTTTATAATTTTGTTGCTGTTTCTTGTTTTAGTCGTCGGCTTAGTTTTTGTTGGCGCTGTAGGCCTTGCCTTTCGTCAAGTTGGATTTAGCTCGCAAGTGACCGTGCTGATTTTGGTGACTACCTTTTTTGGAAGTTACGTGAACATTCCATTGTTGAAGCTTAAGGCTGTGATTCCAATTGTCAGAGAGGAATACGTAAGTTTTTTCGGCATAGTCTTTAGGATTCCACAGTTTGAGTATGGAGAAACAACCACGCTTGTTGCCATAAACATGGGCGGCGCAATAATCCCCACGTTAGTATCCTTCTACCTGCTCTGGAAGCTGCCATCAGTCACACTCTACGCTTTAATTGGAATAGTAATCGTTGCAATAGTAACACATTTGCTTGCCAAACCAGTTAAAGGACTAGGCATAGCCACACCAGCTTTCATTCCACCATTAACAGCAGCGTTAGCAGCCTACATTCTGCCCTCTGACGCACCCACCATAGTAGCTTACGTTTCAGGGGTGATAGGCACATTAATAGGAGCAGACATAACCAACCTGCATAAAATTCCAAAACTCGGAGCAAAAATAGCAAGCATAGGCGGAGCAGGAACATTCGACGGAATCTTCCTAAGCGGAATAATAGCCGCCCTACTCGTCTAAAACTTATGCCAAACATCGCACACATCCGTTAGTGTCTCTTAGCAGAAAACTATGTAGAGGCTAAAGCGGAAACTCGAAACTAACTCGGGTCACATGCCCTTCATAGAAAGGAGTGAATATACAAAAACGACAGCGACAAACTGACCTTGAAAGAATGCACGGTTAATTAAATTATGGAGATTCTTAATGCGAACAGAAGTGCACCTTACCTGATCTACGGTTTCACAATAAAAATAAAAGTGGGGGAGTTGATGCTGTGCTACGTTATTTGTTCTTGAGCTAAATTGGAATGCAGAATATGCTTACGCTTGCGTCTCCGTAAGCATTGACGTTTGCGGATCCAAGGGCGTTTCGTCCATTGATTAACTTGGCGCTTGCTGATGCCTTGTATGTTCCTGGGTTAAGGACATAAAGCTCTATATTTAACTGAGATGAACCGAATGCGCTAGAGGCGCTTCCTGAAGTCACATACCGACCTGACGCGTCATACAGCACTACTGTTCCCGCTGTGAGCTCCGCTGTTGAGTAGAGTATTGCGGTCACCTTTATTCCTCTAACAGCTTGAATATAAGACTGACCTAACTTGGTTGAATAGAGTGTTCCATAGCCGTAGGGATTATCGTAATACGTAGCTATAGCATAGATGTACCCAGACGTTTCATATGATGGTGCTTTTACTTGGAAAGTCAACGCTCTTGAGTTTCCGGGAGATAATGTACCTATGTTTGTAGGGTTACTGCCCCATGCTACAGAGAACCCACTGGGAACATACAGCCTAACCGATGTATAGTATGCTGGTGAAGACCCATAATTGTTAATATACACGGTTACACTGAATACTTGGTTTCGAGGAACCTTGCTAGGTCCTGTGGTGTAACCATACACTCCCGGCCATGCAAATGCGTTTGGAATCAGCAATATTGACATGGAAACGAGTGCAACAGCCAACAATCCTATATTTTTAATTTTTTTCACAACTATCCCTCCAATTTTTCATTTACCTCCCAACTCACCGGAACTATGTCCGGCAGAGGCCAGGATTTTGACGCCTCACTTTGAAGAGCGGGTTTTAGAATTGGTAGAGCCGAGAAGATTGCATGTATCAATTTCGCTAACTCTCTGTCTGCCATGTTTTCAAGCAAGGGAAGGAAAGCGTTATCAGTAAATACATCAACAGTCACTTTTGGAAATCCAGTTAAATTGTCATCCGCCCAGAAACAGATTTCTACAGAGTACTTGAGCCTACTTGCATGCATTTTTATTTGATCTTTTGTGGCTTGAAGCGAAAAGCCAAGTTCTGTGATAACCGGGGACAAATTTTCTAGGTTTTGTTGTAGCCAGTTAAATTCGCTTCTGGTCAACAAAGCTTCCTTTGTTATACGAATGTGGTTATATAGGTAGTCCTGATCACCTTCTTTTTGTTTGAAATCATTTAGCGAGGTACACTTCATACAGTAATCCCTTCTAAGTTACAGGCCCTTTATCTACGTAATATATTTGCAAGCTTCTGTGGTGCCGATTAGGGCATCTATTTCTTCCATAGCTATCTCTACAAAATCCTCGAGACTACGCAGTTGTTTAGCTATACCTGTGATGATTATCAAATCATTGTAGAAATCGATGAAGTAGCAAAGTACTGGATTTTTTTTCACAAATTTTAGAATTATCCCGTCTTCCTTGTCTCGCACCTCATGGAATGTTAGCTCTGCAGCTATCTTCCTTATAGCATCCATTTTTACTGAAACGTAGTTCTTCTCAGACTCATCAAGACTGTAATAGATTTTTGCTATAAACCCCACGTTTATTTTACTCATTTTTCCTTCCTCAAAAAACCACTATTTTTGATTTGAACTATAAACATATGCGCAACCTGGAGCAGATGTGGATAACATTTCTTATAGGACGTAAAGAAATTTCGGTTAAGGAAAAAAAGAAGTCGTAAACTGAGACAAAAAGTTGGACAAAATAACAAAATGTAATGTAATTCAACTCAACGTGGCTTCAAAACTGATTAAATGCTTACCCTTATGATTGTATAGTGAATAAAGATGTCTCGTAGCAAATCAAAAGCATTATTCATCTACTTAGATGTTAACAATCTTTCCGAACTGAAAGGGAATCTGAAATCTGTTGTTGCTGCAGACGAAGAAGAAGCTAAAAGACACGTTTTGAAGGCCAAAAAGTTTAGTTACGTGATTATTTTGCGTGTCGTCAAATCCATCGATGGTACCTATGTTAGGCTACCTTTCGGTCAAGAGATGGGTCCAATGAACTCAATGCTGGACTATCTTGAGAGGTTAGGTTTTGAAGTTGGAGCATACAGCTTCAACGAAGATTCTTTTTTCTATAGATGTGTCTATACAAATGACTACGGTCCTAAGAAGACAGATATAAAAATTTATGAGATTATAGCTCCTTCAATAGAATCACTTAGAGCATGTCATCAATTCCTCAAGAAGCACTTTGGTGATAAACGATGAATGAGAATAAGAGTGAAACCCTCAAGATTGATTATTTTGCATCTTTAAGCAGAGGAAATAGAATTCTTAAGGTATTGCATGATATTCCAAGTGAGAAAGTTTCACGTGGAGGGTGCTCAAAACAAGAAATAGAAGAACGTATAGCGGAATACACCAAAGAGCTGTTTGCTAAAGGTCTGGTGTCAACGGGTAAGGGGAGGGGTTATGTAAGGTCGCTTGATAAAGAGCTTAACAATTTGAAGGAAGCAGGCCTGGTGCTTGAGCAGAACACTGACGGCACACGTCTATACAAACTAAGCATTGACTCCTTGTTTTACATTCACGGTATGTATTCGACTATTTCAGATTTTAAAACCGTTACAAAAAAAGACATCGAACAGCCACGCTTTTTGACACCATCCACTCCAGGAGCCATTCTTTTAGATGAAATAGTTCTGGCTCCAGCTTCTATTACACTTATCGGTGAACACGGTGTATTATTGGGTCGACCAGCTGTGGCTCTTCCAATACCTATCTTTCTGGCTATTCATGCAACGGTATCTAAATACACCGGACCTACTGTAGTCCATTGCTTTGCGCCCGACCTCGATTTTTCATGCAAAACATATGCTGAATTGAGCTGTTTCCCCGGGCTTCCTGTCCCTATCTATAGGATTTCCGACAGCTCATTCCGATTTAAGTTGTTGCAAGTTGAACGCTTATTTATAAGTAAACTAAAAAAAGTTCATAAAGAAGGCTATTACATCGTTCTACAGATACGAAGTCAAATTCCTCCATGTGTTGGTTTAGGAAGTAGCGGGGCGTTATGCGCAGCACTTGCAATATTGCTTGACCGAATTATAAATCCAGAGGAGACTAATCCTCTAATTTGGCGGAAAGAAAATCCAGATCGGTTGTTGAAAGGCGAAGTCTCTCAGTTTAATAAGATATTTCTTAATGCGGTGGAATTTGAAAGAGAAATCCATGGGAAAACATCCGGAGTTGGGCCGTTCGCAAGTCTAGTGGGCGATGATTGTTTCACACCTATCTGGTACGAACTGGGTAGCGGATTAAGTAACAAAGAAACCTTTGTAATGAACGAAATACTTGATCAAAAAAAGGATGAAGATGAGGTCAAATTGAATTTAAAATGTATGAAAGGTTCTGCTAAAGCCCAAGAATACCTGAGTAATGAAATGGGACTGGCTGCAGTTTACACGACTCAGAGTCGCCGAGACATAAAGGCAACTCTTAGCGATGATGAATTTATAAAAGCCCTAAAAAGAGGTGACTGTCGTAGAGATTTCGTCGCGACCACTAAGAAACTATGGAAAAACTTGTGTGTTGAACATGAGAGCAGACGAGCAGATGACATGGAAGATGTTATCACATGCATCAATTTGTTCGGTGAATACGAGGAAGGATATCTAAAGATGCTAAGAAATGAAAGCGAAGCAATCGCTAGAGAATTAATATATCGATTGCGCGGGGCTGGTCTAGGAGCAAAGTATACTGGTGCAGGTTTTGGCGGGGACATAATTCTGATCGGTTCGAAAGAAAAGTTGAAAACCATGCTGATCCCAAATTATTATCCCGTACACTACACTAACATAACCCTAACTTACCAATCGCCTGAAATTGATTGGCGTGCCTGTCCAAAAATAGTCCAGAAAAATGACTTTGCAAGTAATCTCTTGCCAAAATTTTTAAACCGTGCGGTGCGAACTTAGAGTACCATTAGATTGCTAGTAAATACCAAAAAGTAAGATTTGCAAAATAGATTAAAATGTAGATATTTAAACCATTTGAAGAGTTGAAATTCCACAAAGAAATTAGCAATAATTAATACCGAGTACTTGTCGTTGACTTCATATTTGAAGATTAGCAGAGTTGGCATATCTCGTAACGAGCCGTTTCTAGAGTTGCTGCTGGTAAGCGCGCGCATACGAGACCATTATTAACGAATCTTCTTCAGAAGGTAGAGTAGTTGACATATCCGTTAAATATTATCTTTGGCGCGGAAGAGATATTGATCTATACTGGGATGTGCCAGCTCTCTGGTTTAGCATTAATGACGAAGAAAGAACAGAAGTAAAAAAGTGCCTTAGACTTTACAGAGCATTGAAATTATTGAATAAAGATATAATAGATTTAGCATATGATAAATATCAAACAACGAAAACTCCTATCACGGCCTTAGATTTTAGATAAGGGCAAACGCATAAATACTCTAAGATAATCCAAAAAATTGAGCAAGATTTACAAAGGAAGTATGATGAATCATTAGGCAGTTTAGATAACAAAATTGCTGAGAAGATCAGAGGGATTTTAGAAAAACTTGAACTTTGAAAACTTCACTCCAGAGACCTAGGTTGAAGTAGTGTTTTGCCTTTAAAAATTGTGTCATTCAAAATTTAAAAGGAATTTTAAGTATGCAATAATAGATTTAGCTTACCTAACGATGACCGTTATTGAAAATTGCGAATCCCTATAGTTAACCTGCAACCCCTATAAACTTTAATGGCATCATGCAATGTTCAGTTAGTCGCTGTTAACAGAACAGTGTCAATTAAATTTCTTTCAATTCCCTTTATTGGGATTTTTGTTCTGCATCGACATGTTTCAAGAAAATCTTCCTTTATAATTTTGGTGGCTTTCAATTCCCTTTATTGGGATTTTTGTTCTGCATCTTGATGCTAAGACTTTGAGGTTGCAAGTTTTAAAGTACTTTCAATTCCCTTTATTGGGATTTTTGTTCTGCATCTGAGGTTGACAATGCGAATATTACTTTTCATTGTGTGTTCTTTCAATTCCCTTTATTGGGATTTTTGTTCTGCATCCACGAACAAGACCCAGACGGAACAGTTAGAAAGATGCTTATGAGAACTTTCAATTCCCTTTATTGGGATTTTTGTTCTGCATCCACGAACAAGACCCAGACGGAACAGTTAGAAAGATGCTTATGAGAACTTTCAATTCCCTTTATTGGGATTTTTGTTCTGCATCTAGTTCCCACGCTTGCATCATGGGTTCGATTCCTTTTTCGCTTTCAATTCCCTTTATTGGGATTTTTGTTCTGCATCCTGTTATTACGTTAACGCTCCGGGGAGTGGAATTTCCAAACTTTCAATTCCCTTTATTGGGATTTTTGTTCTGCATCTAACGGGCTTGTTTGGTCTCCAACTACAAAACTGCTTATGGAACTTTCAATTCCCTTTATTGGGATTTTTGTTCTGCATCCTTCTTTGGTGTCCATAAAGGTTTCATCGGAGAAGAAAACTTTCAATTCCCTTTATTGGGATTTTTGTTCTGCATCTTTACATAGCGACTTAAGAGAAACCTACGGCATCCTACTTTCAATTCCCTTTATTGGGATTTTTGTTCTGCATCTAGGTGGAGTTTGCTGTTCCGTTAACGCTTGGTTTTGTTCTTTCAATTCCCTTTATTGGGATTTTTGTTCTGCATCAATATAATGTAAAAAAAGATTATAGAGAATAAAGGAGGCTTTCAATTCCCTTTATTGGGATTTTTGTTCTGCATCCAAGTGGAACAAGACGAAAGCTTACTTGAACTTTAAATGGGCTTTCAATTCCCTTTATTGGGATTTTTGTTCTGCATCTTTACTGGCGAAATCCTGTTCAATCTGTCTTGCAACGTCTTTCAATTCCCTTTATTGGGATTTTTGTTCTGCATCGATAAATCTGGTTGATACAATTAACACAATAAACACGATCTTTCAATTCCCTTTATTGGGATTTTTGTTCTGCATCCGTAGGCTTATTTTGGCGGTTTTGTTGTTTGAGGCTGTTTTTAGGTTTAGTTTTAATATGTATTTTCGATTATTATTAGGATGCAATTTGATTTATAAAGATAATCGAAATAGGCTTTTTAATGGTTGGATAAGGTTGTATTTCCTGTCTGATGTTGAGCATAAGTATTTGCTTTATCAGCTTTTGCCCACCGCCCGAGATGTTGGTGTCAGCAAAGAGTTGCGTGGTTGGAGTTGGCATCAGCCTCCATTAAAGCCCTATTACGATAATGTTAAGCTGCCCATGTACGCCGTATGCTCCAAGTATTGTCCTACAAACCGTGATGTGTATCTGCGTTATGTGGAGAAGATATCGCCTATTCCTAGTGGTAAAGTGGCTTTGGGCAAAATTCTCCATGGAGTTGTCAGCGACTGTTTAAGAGCATTTGCTCAACGACGCAACATCGATTTTGAATCTTGGTGGCAAACTATTCGATGGTCTGAAATCAATGAAAAGCCTGAAAACTTGAAGGAGCCTTCCAGAAAAGTTTGGGATTTTCTACAAAAAATCTGTGAAGCACGTTTAGCTGAGTTTTCCAGTAGACAGCCATACGCCTCCGAACTTGACTTGATAGCGTCTGCTGTTCCATTTCTGGTTGAGCACAAAATTTCTGGAGAGTTGCTTGGCTTAAGCGGTATACTCAGCTTGGACTGTTATGATTATTTGAAGGCTTTAATGTTCGATTTAAAAGTGGCAAGTGAACCGCAGGAATGGCATAGGCTTTCGCCAGTGGGCTACGCTCTTGTCTTCGAAAGTGTCCACGAGGTTCCAGTAGACGTTTGCTGCAACGTTTACCTTGATGTCAAAGACGGAAAGGTCTTTGTGCGTAGAGATCTATTTTTTGCAAGCGATGAATTGCGACAATGGTGGATCGAAGAGCGCGACAGAAAGCTCGAGATTGTAGCGGAAGGAAAAGATCCTGGCAAACCCAATCGTTCTCAATGTCCAGTGGATTGCATGTACTTCAAGTTTTGCTATGAATAGACATGGTGGGTGGTTTTATGAGGATTTTCTTGGATGATTTTGGCATTTTCTTGGGGAGGAAGAGGAACCGCTTTATCGTGAAAAAGAAAGGTGAGGTTAAGGAAATAGTCGCAGATGACGTTGACTCTATAATTTGCTGCTCGTCCGGTGTAGCATTTTCGGCAAGCGCATTGGACTTGGCAATTAAGAACAACATTCAAGTTGTCTTCGCCCGTTACGGCGGTTGGCCATACGCCGTTTTAATGCCTGCTTCAATGACGGGTTCTGTTAGAGCCCGAAGAGAACAGTTCACAGCCTACAACGATGAAAGAGGCTTCATTTTAGCCAAAAAGTTTGTTTCTGGAAAGCTTACCAATCAAGCGAACTTGTTAAAGTTAATGGCTAAAAATAGACGCCAAACAGATCCCACGCTTTCCGAAAAGCTTTACGAGGCAGGTAAAGCCATAGATCAAATCAACATGAAAGTTGACAAGGAGCATGGTTTAAGAATTGATGATGAACGGCAAGACTTGATGAACTTTGAGGCTGAGGGCGCACGTTTCTATTGGGAAGCTATACGCCAGATACTTCCATCTGAGTTGGGCTTTACTGGACGCGAAACAAGAGGCGCCCGCGATCCCTTCAACGCCATGCTGAATTTCGGCTATCAAACAATCCTTTTTCCGGAAGTTTGGAAAGCTGTAAGCTATGCTGGCTTAGACTTTTATGCAGGTTATTTACATGCTGATAGGCCGGGTAAGCCCTCGCTTGTTTTGGATTTAATGGAGGAGTTTCGGCAACAGGTTGTAGATAGAACTCTTATTGGTTTGATAACGAAGAATGTGATTAAGCCTGGCGAGATTGTTGTTGCCGAGGCTTTTGAAGAGGACAGAGTTTTAAGCAGAGAGGCGATTAAAACTTTGCTTACGAGTTTTCAGGAACGCTTGGATACAGAGGTTATGTTTGACGGGCAAAGGAGCTCCATCAAAGGCTTTATTCACCATCAAGCACGGCGTGTGGCACGTTTTCTTTTACGTGAGGCTGATTACGCACCGTTTACTCTGGGATGGTGAAACGAAATGCGCTACTTGGTGATTTATGATATTACGGATGATAATTTGCGGGCTTTAATTGCTGAAACGCTGAAGGATTATGGGTTGCAACGTATTCAATACAGCGCATTCATTGGTAGTCTGCGCCGCGACGAATTAAACAGCCTTATTGTGGACTTAAAGAATCTGATTAAGGATTTGGTTGAAAATGTTCAGCTTTATCCCCTCTGCGACACTTGTTTTAAGGGAAGACGGGAAGTTGGTAAACCTAAAAAGTACGAATTAAAGGAAGAGAAAGAGAAGGTGGCTTATTTTTGAAATGCGCAACTCTTATGTATGCGTTTGGTATCTTTTGTTTACGGTGACGAGGTTGGCCCTTAAGCCTTTAGCTGTGAGAATTCCAGAGAAGATAGAGAGGGAAATTCAGGAGGTGGTTGAGCAGGAGGGTTTGGATAAGGCCACTGTTGTTAGGACTCTTCTTGAGTTGGGTATTGGTGAATGGCGTAAGCAAACAGCCCTTGAGTTGCTGCGTGATGGGAAGGTGACCTTTGCTAAGGCTGCTGAAATGGCTAAGCTTTCGCTTTGGGAGTTCGCCGACCTACTAAAGCAGCGCAACATCGAATGGGTTAGATATTCGCCCCAGGAAATTGAGAGAGAGTTTAAGGAAGCGTCTGCGGCGGTAAAGTGGAAATGAAGTTGCTTGTGTTCAATTCCACTCCGTTAATTTACATAACGAAAATTGGATTAAGCCGAATTTTTGAAGAGTTAAAAGGAGAGAAATTAACTTCTCCAAGTGTTAAACGTGAGGTTGTGGATGAAGGCAAGCGTAAGGGCGTTGCAGACGCCATGGTTTTAGAAAGGTTATTTCAAAAAGACGTTTTCAAAGTTGTAAAACCTAAAGACACAAGTCTCCTAGAGACTTTTTTGCAAACAAGGGGGCTTCATGTGACTGACGCTGAAGTTTTAGTCATAGCGAAGGAACGCGACGGAATCGCCATAATCGATGATGAAGTTGCAAGGAAAACAGCTAAAATCTATGGGATAACCTACGCAGGAACACCATATGTTTTGGTTAAGGCGTTTTCTCAAGGGCTCATTACAAAGGAAAAGGCGAAACAAGCAATAAACGATATGATTTTTGCTGGGTGGAGATGTAGCGTTGAAACTTATGCGAAAATTATGGAAAGTCTAGAAAAGATGGGAAAGAATGAGCAAGACTGAAAAACGGCAGAATTTGCCAATCTCAGATATCGCTGAGCCTTTGGTTTCGGTTACTGATGTTAAGCATTATGTTTATTGTCCACGGCTTGTGTATTTTGATCGGGTTTTGCATGCTCAGCCTGTTTTTGGCTCTCAGCAGGAAGAAAGCCAAGAACTGCATATGGAGTACGTGCGCAAAGAGCTTAGGCGAAAGGATGCGGTTTATTATTCGCCTGAATTTGTTGGCGCCGAGAAGCTTCTTTTCGTTCCACTTATTTCAAAAAGCCTTCAGCTTCATGGCGTAGTAGACTGTATAATAAGGACGGTTAAGGGCGAGTATGTTCCAGTCGAGTATAAGAACATGAACTCTGATAGGGGAAAAGCCTACATGGACCATAAGTACCAGCTTGTGGCTTATGCCTTTCTTGTGGAGGAAAACCTTGGCACTGTGGTTAAACGTGGTTTTGTGAATTATATTCCTGAACAGTTAATTTTAAAGTTTGAGATAACGCCTACTATGAAAAGTTATGTGAAGATGGTTGTTGGGCACATTAAAAGGATAATTAGGAAGGAGAAGCTTCCGCTCGTGAGAGTAGCCCAAAACAAATGCCAAGGCGGATGCGGACACAAACAAACATGCCAGCAATCCTAATTTACACGCTTTTTAGTCACGTAGTACCCAAGTTCAACATTATCAACTCTGACAGATGTTTCCATGTTTATTTTCTTAAAGATAAAAATTTTAGGCGGAAAAACCAAGCCACGATTTACGAGATGTTTCTTATTAAGATATAGATAAACTCTTCTCGAATACAATGATTGTCTACTAAGCCTCGGGTATATATTTTCATCAGGATCAAGCTTCTTCCATAAGCCATCGTCGTAAACCATTACGATAAAGTTGATGTCTTCTCTACGCTCTCTAGTAGCGAAAATATCATAACCGGTTTTCAAACGCAAATAACTTTGGGGCAATTGCTCTTCTTCAGTTTCTTTCGGAAAATTCAATCTTTTTGTATTTTGGACAAAAAATACGTCTAATGTAGGGGGTGCTTCTCGAGTATAGGGTATTCCTTCAAGCCATGCGTCAACGTAACTAACATCCATTCCATGCACAAACTTGATGATATTACTCAATCTGGCATCCAATTCGGAATCTATTTTAGGTATTTCCTTCATTTGGGATTTGAATTTGGCGATGTCAAGTTCAGTAACTACTCGTTCTTCCAGAAAACTTTGTAGCAGTTTTTCATATTCCGTCAGATTGACAAGCTCGGATTTTTCACATTTTCTATTTAAAGTTTCCATATTGCCGAATACTATGACCTTACCTCGTTTCGCACTTGCAAAGCGACGCACTCTCCCTAACAGCTGAATAAGTGAGAACGGATCAGTTATTTCAATAAACATGCAGTCAGCGTTTAGATCACATCCTTCCTTTATGGCATGAGTTGTAACGAGAAAGTAACCTTTTGCTTGTTCATCCAATGATTTGATTTTTCTATATCTAAATCTCTTGGCATCACGAAGAAGGCGTCCGTGATAGAAAAAACAATTCTCATATAGTTGGTTCAAACACCAACGGTAGAATTCAAAAGCATCACTTATATAGGTAAATACTGCGATAATTTTCCTTCCATTCGAGACTTCGCTTTGAACAGTCTCTTTCAGGTTCAGAAATCCTTCTTTGCTTTCAGTTTTAATGTTTAGATCTGGCCTGTATTGTAAAGTTTTTTCCAAGGTCTTATCAGGTTCGGTTTCAATTATGGGTTTTATATCGATGAGTTGCATCCCTAACTTACTGACCAATGATTCCTTCAAAGCAGTGGGCATTGTTGCACTCATCACGTATGTTCCGATTTTCTTATTCTTCAACAGTTTAACTATTCTATAGAATAATGTGAACCCCACAGAGTCAAGAGAATGGCATTCATCAAAGCAAACATGGCAGTTTTTCTCGACGCGCCATGGGTAAAGATAAGCCCATCTCCAATCACCATAGCCCATAACTCTATAAATAAACTCATCATAAGTGGTAAGCACAATGTTTGCATCATATGTATGTGTTTGAATACGCTCTAATCTGTTATCTGGATGAAACGTGACTTTTTCCTTTCTTTCACCTGTGTCAATAATATACGATAAACTTTCTTGAGTTTGCTCACTCAGCTTACTTAGCAACCTTTCAATTCTTATCTCTAAATCTTCAGTTAACGAGATGGTAGGTTCATTGAAAATCAGAGTTTTGCCTAGTGCTAATGTAGGTGCTAAAACAGAAAGAGTCTTTCCGCCAGCTGTAGGAATATCAATTAATATTGGAAAGTTACCTTCAAATGTTTGCTCAGCAACAATTTTTTGGTATTCATAAATCCTCTCCTTAAGTATTCCACTTGCGGCATAGACATCTTCATAATTCGTCTTGAATCACCACAGAGAATTCTTCATCAAACGAACACTTTTGAATCTCCTCTGAAAGATACCTGAAATTGCGAAGCTTAATTTCACTGAATTTATGCCTTAGCTCAATCGATTTTTGGTTGAAAGGATAAGGTGATAGTTTCGCAACAATCTCTTTTTTTGGCTTATAGAATATTGAAATTCCTAAGATGCTGAGTGCTTTAGATGTCAAAGTAAATGATGACCCAATTAACGCACTATCCAACTTATCACAAAATTGCAGAATGAACAAATCATCTGCAAATGCTTTCTTTTCTCTTTCCTCTATAAGCTTGTTTATGGATAGTATAATGTCCGCAACCGAAAAAGCATGATGTAATCGTACAAGCCTTTGTACATATAGATCTTGATGTGAAAAATTCTTTGCGTGACCACGAAAACTGGGAATCACAGTGTTATCTTTCATAAATAATGTGAAAAAATTCGGTTTCATGTCATCGTGATGAGAAGCAGCATAAAGTAGTTTATCTCTTATTCCTGCTTGGATGTACCTATCGTTCCAATTTTCTACAAGATTCTTGACATTTTCTTCATGCGAAGTAAGGCTGAAAACATAAATCTTATCTCTTAACTGGAGTAATCTGGCCACATTAGCCCTCAAGTAAGGCATTTAACCATGCCTCTCCACCCAGTTCCTTGATAACTGAAAGGGATATAGGAATCCCATCAGCATCAACATATCTGGTCTTATATGGCTTCTTAGGGAAACTAATAGCAAAATTTTTGAATCCATAAGCAACTCCATTGCTAATAAGATGTGAATAGCATTTCAAAATGACTCTGTCGATGTTCTGTGGCACATTACTCTCTACATCATAAGGTTGGGGGATAATTTCGTCTTCTTTAGTATTTAGATTTAAAGAACACACCTTTTTATTTTCTATATACGCATAACCATTCTTGCCAATTTTACAGCCGTAGTTTTCAATATTGTCGAATTCATCGAGGCTTTTCGTCAAAACATAGCCTATCATTTCGTCCACCAGCATATAATCCCACATATGCGGTTGGTATTCTGCAAGATCCGGTAAGGCCAATTTTGTTGCCGCTGAACCATAATCAAATAACTGGCTAAATCTATTATGTAAAAATGAGCGAGGTCCTTGCCTATATGCTGTGTGAACACTTAACTCTTTTCCATGCTGAACGAATGCTCCCAACGGAAGATGTTTAGTATAGTCCAATGTGTAATATTGGTATCCTTTATCGCTGTAGACTGGTGTGAACGAATCATCTTTTAGCATTTTTGAGTCAAGTATTCGCCTGATGAAACCTGATAAAGTAGAGGGTGGTATGAATCTAATGCCACGAATAACCGATTGATGCCAAGGAAATTCTCTGATGGTGAATGGTCCACTAAATTTGAGTGCCAAAAATAAGAGATGCATTTCCATACCTAATTTTGGTCATAATTGAGCGCTTTGTTGAAGTTTTTGGAAGCCTTTTTCACTTAGTTCTTTCAAGCGAACATAAGCCTTTTCACCATAATATCGAATGAAATGCTTTGATTCAATTTTTCCATCGTTATACTGCCCAGCCTTTACATTGAGCGCTTTTATTCTAAAATCCTTTATCGCTTCTTCCACACTATTTATTAGCGCAGAGACTACTGGTCTATCTCCTTGAGGTATTAAGTATTCGTCAATAACAATCATTGGCTCTGTCTTTTCGCTTTCTTCATTGAACTTGTTGTAGTGAAAGTTGAATCCCTTAGGATGCCCCGCACCATATCTGGGTAAAGAGTTAAGAAAAGCATAGGCTGCTAATCCTATTTCGTCTTCATCAACAAAAAACATGTGGTAATAGGTTGGAAATAACAAGGACGGCTGTCCATACTGTTTCTTAAATGGTGTAGAAACATCTTCCACGCTTTCGATGGCGCTGCTCGTTGACAATCGCTGTTTCCATTCCGGTGGAAGTGGCTGAATAGCCACTCCCCCTCCATATTCAATACGACTGGTAATGCTGAGAGGTCTCTTTTCTTCTTCTATTCGCAACTCTATGGACTTTCTCAAATTCTCCAAAATACCTTTCTTTGCGTCTATTTCTTCTTTAGTAACACCTTCCTTTGATTTTCCTTTAAGCAAACTATCAATTCCTCCCCTTAATGTTTCAAGTTTTATCTGATTCTTTCCCTCAACTTTTCCAAGAAGTTTTTTAAACAATGGCTTTTCTGATGTTGGGAGATCTAGTTCGTCCATAATCTTGTTTATGAAGTCTTCATCAGATTGGCCTTCTTCCCTCGATATGAATGTTCCTCTCCTTTCTGTTGAAATGCCGCCATAAAGTCTGCAAACCGCGCAAACTCTACACGTTCTGGGCAACCCGCAACCTACTACGTCTTGATATTGTCTTTCGCCATTTTTAGTCATGACTTTAGTCCATAAGAGCGTTCTTCTGTCAACACCTCTCCTTTTTGTAGGAGAAAAATAGACTTTTTCTACACCATTCTCTTTGCTGCCGTTTGACACCCACACAGTCTCTATGGGCATTTTGTTCACACCCGGGATATTTCCAAAGAAAATTTCTTGAGAGGCTTCCAGCAAGGCGTAAATATCACAAAATCTTTTTCCAGTAACCTGGCTCATCTTTTTTCTCTCCTTATTTCTGCAGGAAATCTTGATAACAATTCATACATAACTCCTTCTTTGAATCTTTCGTCATTTAATTTTTTTGCGTTTGCTAACGACAGAACATGTTGAAAAGCTCTTCTGATGTCGTCTATGTAAATCTCAATGTAATTTCGATTGCTTTCCATCTTCTCTCTTTTATCAACGTCTATCCCAAGCTTTTTCATATACTCCACAAGGCATTTATAGCTTGCAGCATTTTTGTCTCTATAATAAAATCTTGCCGTGTCTCCTGCATTTTTTACCAATTCATACTCGAAAGAAGTAGTGAAGTCGAGGTCAAAGGCAATTTTAGTAGGCTTATCAGTTTTCCTCAAAAACGCCTCAAGCAATCCTGCTAATCCTAAGCACAGATCATATTCTTCCCTTTTTTCCATTTCGCATATCTCCAAGAGTGTGTTTATATAACTTTCATGGATGTAATTATAATTATGCTTAGAAATATTTTTAATATAAACATAATAAGCATGAAAAGGCCGATTAGACAAGGCAAGGTCGATTATTTCCCATATTGCATTTCTTTTTTCTCTCACGGGAAAAGGAAGATGAAGTTGGGCAAGTAGTACGGCAATTTTTCCATCAAATTTTTCTTTTCCATCAGGTGTATGAAGATACCACTCTCCACTTATATATTCATTCTCCATCACTTTCCTTTTCTCAAAGGGTTGGTTACTAAGGTAGTTTGACAGTTTCCAATAGGCGTAATATTGTTTTGCCTTTTCATAGAGGAAAGCTTTCTCAGTCCACTCGGTGGCTCTTATCAATTTAAGACGCCCAACGCCAAAAACCTCTTTTTCTGAAAGGTCTATGAAGGCTTGCCAAGAAAATCTGCTATCAATTCTCTCCAAGACAAGTAAGGCAAAAGATGGATAGATTGGGGAGAACTTCCACGAGGAAGAGCAAAGTTTACAGACTTTTACGTGCGACTTTCCACTGGGTACATCTGTTTGTGTTCGATAATCAGTTTTGGTACCAATTGCTTTTGTAGCATCTAAAGCTTCATTTTCGTCAACGACTGCGCCACAATAGTAGCATACAATTTTCTTTGAAGCCTTGGTTCCACATCTTTGACACTTATTTGCCTCAACAATTGAATGACAATTTTCGCAGATGCGAAAAGAAGTCTCGGCTCGGTCACCTGCTACTGGAACTTGTAGCTCTACACATTTTAGTGGAGGAGCAATTTTGTCAAAAATATTATTGTTTAGTCTTTCGACTATATCCTCAGCAAATCTTAACCTTTTATTCTTCACCGAACGAGTAGCTTGAAATAATCCCTTCCTTTCCAAACAACTATTAAATATGTCCAGCGTTTCTGATACTTTCTTCCTAAGATAATCTTTAGATATTTTTTGAATAATTCTCTCAGCCTCACTGCTGGTAACAAACCCGTCAGAGAGTAGAAGCAAAGCCAACGTACACACAGCGTCATCCTCATTTACGACGGTGACGGCCAGTTCTCCCGCGCCCATTCCTTTCTTCAAATAGACTGTACGGAGGAAAATCTTCAAAGTTGTTTCAAATTTCTCTTTAAAAAACGTTTTCAGAAACTCATTCCAAGTCAATTCTGCATTGGCAGAATCTAACCGCACATCATTATTGCTAAGCTTATAATCATACCGCTCTTCTTCCAAAAACGCCAGAAAAAGATCCTTAAGCATAAGATAGTTTAGCGAGAGCCTTTCATCTAATACTTCTGGAAATGAAATGACTGCGCTTGATTTTGAACTCATTCACAGTCACTTTACTCCTAGTAATTAATCAACATATTAATCTTGTTGCGAAAACACTTAAAGCAAACAGAAGTATTGTTAAGAGAGTTTAGAGGTAAATTTTGTTACGCCGTATCCTGCTGTTTTGTTTCCTCCTATGTTTGAGTATTCCGCGTATTTAGCCAGCATAACCGTCACCCTATTCCATTCACTTTCCAAACCCCCCATCTCATAAGCACACCATCCAGTAAACCCCAAAGCCTTCTTATCACGCATAACAGCCAACCTTGTACCAAGCCTATACCCACAAACCCCAACATTTTTCGCCAACCACTCCTTATAAGCCAAAAACTCCTTTTTACCAAAATGTCTACCGTCACTAAACTTGTTCCAAATACGCATCAGCCCAGAAAATACTCTTACCGCATCAGGGAACATCCAACGATAACTGCTACCCAAACAAGGCAAATAAGTAGGCGTCTGAAAAACAAGCCTAAAACGCTCAACAGCTTCAGCTTCACGCTCCAAATCCCCATAGCTTTTGCTCTTAATACTTAAAGAAGCTATGCGAAAAACAGCGTCAAAAATCATAACGCTGTTCTGCCTCTCAAAAAACCTCAACATATAATTAGCCAAGTTATCACTTAAAAACCTAAAACCCAAACGACAAGGATGAGCAGGATCCAAAACAAGACCATTCTCAACCCGTGAAATACTCTTGAAACGCAATGGCGTAACGCTGTAAGGCTTAGAAATATTCAACTCATGCAAAACACCAGCCGCCTTAGGATCCACTCGCCTAACAACATGCAACAACAAACCCCTAGCCACATGCCCAGTGAAAAACGGCAAAACAATGCTCTTCTCACCATACAACTCCAAACCAACCTCAACAGGCAACCCAATCACTCCCACAACGGGATTCACATATTACTCTTACATCAAATTACATACCATAAACACTAATTAAAACTTTAAAGAGTAGCCTCTGTTAATTGCAGTTAACAGAGAAAAAGCAAGTTTCAAGATTTTAGAATAGAAAAAGAGGGGATGCGCGGGAGAAATCACCAATCTATTCCTTGATACGATTTATGACTTATTATACAGCCTTATAGATTAATCATGGCGACTTATTTGCGGTTTCTGGCATATGCGTTTCTGTGTGCTCTTTTTGTGTCTAGCCCCCCCTTATTTATAGGTTGAACTTTTCCTTGTGCGAAAAATGTTGCGTTGTCTGGGGCAAACTTCATTAGGTCTTTTTATAACGCATATAGCAATGAAGAAAATGAGCGGAAACCCGCGGATTTGCGTTCGAAGAGCGCGTGCTTCAGACCGTGCAGCAGTATTCAAAATTTGTGAGAAAACATGGAGTTGGGGAGATTACATACCGAAAGTTTGGGACCGATGGTTAAAGGATAAGAATGGCAGAGTGTTTGTCGCAACTATCAATAGAATTCCCGTCGGCATCGCTCAGTTAAGCATTGACAAGCCACATGAAGTATGGCTTAGAGGCGCAAGAACAGACCCAAACTATAGGCGAATGGGCGTCGCCACTGCCATAACTGAAAAATGCTTAGAATATGCCAAGCGAAAAGGCGTGAAAGTGGCGAGGCTAGTAACAGAAGCAGACAACATAGCTGCACAAGCGGTACTACGAAAACTTGGATTCCAACCAGTGGCAGAATTTGCTGAAATGACAACCGAAAACATAACTCAAGCCGAAAGCAAAGGCGTTAAATGGGCTGAAAAAGATGAAACCGAAGCCATATGGGCTTATTTGCAGACTTCAGAAATCTACCGAAGAGCCGCCGGCTTATACACAATCCTTTATCAATGGTTTTCGCTGGAAAAACAAGACCTTGAACGTTTCATTACGCAACAAAAGGCAATCATACACAAAAACAGAGAAGAAAAAGTGGACGGTTTAATGTTAGTTGACGATGTCACAGCACGAGAATGGCGTGAAAACTCGATACAAACATGCTATATGGACGGCGACCACGAAACCGTGTTGGATATGACAAAATTTCTCAAAAACCACTGCTGCATGTTAGGCGTCAAAAAGATTTACGCGTTCACGCCTAATTGCAAGCCGGTAACTGCAGCATTGGAGAAGCTTGGTTTCAAAATGCCAGATGCAATATCAATAGTTTACGAAAAGAAACTATAGAGGCAAACGGCTAGGAAGAAACGTGCCTTATGAAAGTTTCAGGCGTGTACTGCAATATTCCACGAGCTTGATACGCAAATCCTTTAGCAACCAAAACTTTCAAAATTTTTTCTGGACACAAACGTTGCTGTATCAAAAGTTCTAAGGCATGTGTATAATTACGGTTAAGCTCTCTAACGGCTAACACTTGCTGTTTGCTCGATAACGCATAGTCTTTACATTCAACAAGATAAGCCAAACTCATATCAGGCTTAACCGCCAAAACATCACAATGATTTCTACGCGTAAAAACAATGTAACCCTTCTTCCGAAACGCTTCAGCAACCGTGTCTTCAAGAACAGTGCCACTCATTGCAATCCACGCCTATAAACCATGAATCATAGATTGCCCTATTCAAGCATTCTTCTACTTTTTTACTAGATGGATTATCATTCAATACAAACACACCTTAAGAGACACAACCTTCAGAAATCACCAGTAAGGTTTAAATAAATTATGACTTATTTCCGTAGTTAGCTTCAAACAATAAACGGACGGCAATAAATGTCACAAGAATTTCGCCACATACTCAGAATCATAGACAAAGACGTAGACGGCACTCTCAAAGTGCCATACGCTGTATCAAAAGTTAAAGGAATAAGCCTGAGCCTCGCAAACGCAATCTTGAAAAAAGCAGGCGTAAACCCGGAAAAAAGAGCTGGCTTCCTAACAGAAGCAGAAGTTGAAAAAATAGAAGAAATAATAAAAGAACCAACAAAATTCGGACTTCCAAACTGGCTCCTAAACAGAAGAAAAGACCAAGAAACAGGAAAAGACATGCACTTAATCAGCGCAGACCTCGTCCTAAAAACCAAAATGGATATAGAACAAATGAAAGAGATAAAATCATGGCGCGGATACCGCCATGCTTATGGACTGAAAGTACGCGGGCAAAGAACAAAAACCACAGGAAGATCAGGAAAAGCCTTAGGAGTCAAGAAGAAAGCACTCGTGAGACCGCCATCTGAAGAAGGAAAGTAGCCATGGGAGACCCGAAGAAACAAAAAAAGAAATATGAAACTCCACGTTTTCCATGGAGAACTGACATTCTCCAAGAGGAACTCAAACTTTTAGGTCAGTATGGTTTACGAAATAAGCATGAACTGTGGCGACATAAAACATCATTATCAAAGTTTAGAAGCATAGCTCGTTCGCTAATAGGTAAGTCGCCTGAAGAACGCAAAAAAATGGAAGAAGAACTTCTCACGCGTCTGAAGAAGCTAGGCGTTCTCCATGAAACTGCAGTGCTAGATGACGTTTTAGACTTAACAATCGAAGATATCCTTGAACGAAGATTACAAACAATCATTTTCCGTAAAGGCTTAGCCAAAACAATCCATCAAGCTCGGCAATTAATAACTCATGGACACATAACCGTAGGAAAACGAAGAGTCACCGTACCAAGTTATCTGGTGACAAAAGAAGAAGAAAACCAAATTGTATACACGCCCAAAAGTCCACTTGCAAATCCAAGTCATCCCATGCGGCAAACAATAGCCGTCGTAACGACATCACAAACAAAAACAGAAACTGAGGAAGAAACATGAGCAGCACAAGCAAAAAAACCGAAAGATGGGCAGTAGTTCACATTTACAGCTCCTACAACAACACAATGGTGCACGTAACAGACATTTCAGGCGCAGAAACAATATCCAGAACATCCGGCGGAATGTTCGTAAAAGCAGATAGAATGGGCTCATCACCCTACGCAGCCATGAGAGCAGCCACCGCAGCAGCAGAAATAGCCAAAGACAAAGGAATAACAGCAATACACATCAAAGTAAGAGCCCCAGGCGGGTCAGGTCCAAGAACTCCCGGTCCGGGCGCGCAGGCAGCCATTAGAGCTTTAGCGAGAGCAGGTTTTCGCATAGGACGTATAGAGGAAGTCACGCCTATACCACATGATGGCACACGCAGACCCGGCGGCAGAAGAGGAAGAAGAGTCTAGCAAATTCACGTTTTCCATGTATTAATAGAAAAATTGAAATAATGCACCAGTATTCTATTGAACGGCACAGCAGTTATCATATTCATCACGGAGTGTTCAAATAAGTGGAAATAGAAGTGCTTGAAAAAGACGATAAAAGCATGCGTCTGCTTATTCGCGGAGCGGACGTGCCGTTCATGAATGCTTTACGAAGAATAGTAATTGCAGAAGTTCCGTCCATGGCTGTTGACGAAGTTGTAATCCTTGAAAATTCTTCCATATTACAAGACGAAACAATAGCCCACAGGATTGGACTCATACCGCTTAAGACCGACCTGGATAGTTACAACCTACCAGAAGAATGTCCCTGCAAAAGCGAGTTCGGATGCAACCTCTGCAGAGTCACTTTCACATTAGATGCAGAAGCAAAAGAAGGAACAAGAACAGTTTATTCTGGCGAGTTAGTCTCAGAAAACCCCAATGTAACCCCAGTAAGTGGAAATATTCCAATAATAAAACTTGCAAAAGGACAGAAGCTAAGGCTTGAGGCTTACGCAAGACTTGGAAAAGGAAAAAACCACGCAAAATGGCAACCGGTTTCCATGTGCGCATACAAGTATTATCCCAAAATAGAAATTTCCAGTAAAAATTGTGACGCGTGTGGGAAATGCGTGGAAATCTGTCCGAGAAAAGTCTTTGTTAAAACTGACGATAAAATAAAAGTTCGCGATTTAATGGCTTGTACCCTTTGCCAAGACTGTGTCGAAGCTTGTCCACAAAACCCTAAAGCGATAAAAGTTGGTTGGGAAGAAAACAACTTCATATTCAGCCTCGAATCTACTGGTGCACTTCCGCCAGAGAGGATTGTGGCAGAAGCAGTGAAAACATTGGATAAACAGCTAAATGAGCTTGAGAACCATATTAAGGTGAAAAATGATGAAGAGAACTGAAATGACAAATCCTGAACTTATAGCGCTTATTCGTTTTCTGAGAAAACAAAGCAGGGAAAAGAACGCGCGTATCTGGAGAGACATCGCCGAACGCCTACAGAAGCCCAAGAGAAAACGCATAAGCGTAAACCTCAGCCGCTTAAACAGATACACACAAAAGAACGAAATAGTCGCAGTTCCAGGCAAAGTATTGGGCGCAGGAGAAATAGACCATCCTTTAACTGTAGCGGCATTTTCTTTCTCTGCAAAAGCCAAAGAAAAAATCACAGCCGTAAAAGGCAAATGTTTATCGTTTCCCGAAATCATCGAGAAAAATCCTAAAGGCACAAATGTCAAGATAATTGGGTGATAAAATGCAAACAACAAAACCACTCACCATAATTAACGCTGAAGAACTTATTCTAGGCAGAATGGCAAGCGTCATTGCAAAGCGCTTATTGAACGGCGAGGAAATAGTAATCGTTAACGCTGAAAAGGCGGTACTCTCTGGGAAAAAGAAAAGCAAAGTAGCAGAAGCCAAAGAATTCTTGAAAGTAGGAAGCCCGAAAATGGGTCCGTTTCACCCTCGAAGACCCGACAGAATAGTGAGAAGAACAGTGCGAGGAATGCTTCCTTACAAACAGCCAAAAGGCAAACAAGCATATAAGCGACTCAGAGTTTTCATAGGGCTACCAGAAGAATTCAAAAACCAGAAAATGGAAACAATAGAAACCGCCCAAGCCAACAAACTAGCTTGCCCATACTTCACAATAGGCGAATTCGCGAAAGAGTTAGGATGGAACCCTGGTGAATAATAATGCCAGCAAAAAAAGTTTTGGTTGTTAGCGGTAAAAGAAAAACAGCAGTAGCAAGAGCCGTCGTTAAACCAGGCATAGGAAGAATACGCATAAACAAAACCCCCATAGAAATATTTGAACCAAAAATTGCAAAAGAAAAAATTATGGAACCACTTTTACAAGCAGGAGACAACGTCTGGAAACAATTAGACATCGACATAAAAGTTTCAGGAGGAGGCTACATGGGACAAGCAGAAGCCGCAAGAATGGCCATCTCCAACGCACTGCTAAAATGGACAAAAAGCACACATTTACGCTCACTATTTACCGAATATGATAGAACCATGATTGTTGGAGACGCAAGAAGAAAAGAACCTAAAAAATTCGGAGGACCAGGAGCGCGGGCAAGAGATCAAAAGAGCTACAGGTAAAGGAGCCAAAATGAATGATTATACCAGTTAGATGTTTCACCTGCGGAAAATTAATCGGCGACAAATGGGAAGAGTTTGCACGAAGAGTAAAAGCAGGAGAAAGCGCAGGCGAAGTTTTAGACAGTTTGGGAGTAAAAAGGTACTGCTGCAGACGCATGCTACTTTCACACGTAGAAATCATCGACGAAGTCCTACGATTCTACGAAGAAGCAGAAAAACGCAAAGAAGCAAGAAACTACTACTAAACAAAAGAAAAAAGGGAAAAACATGTCAGCAATTATTGAAGACATACTCGCAAGAAAAGTCTTCAACAGCCGCGGAGAAGAAACAATAGAAGTTGACGTAATAACAGCCTCCGGCTTCGGAAGAGCCGCAGCACCAGCAGGAGAAAGCCGCGGAAAAGCCGAAGTAGTTTATTACCCACAAGGCGGAGTAGACCAAGCAATAAAAAAAGTTGAAGAACTCATAGCGCCTGAACTCGTCGGGTTAAATGCGGCTTTTCAAGAAGAAATCGACAAAACACTACATGAAATTGACAGCTCCAGAGATTTCAGAGCAATAGGCGGAAACACCGCCTTTGCAATTTCCCTTGCCAATGCTGAAGCAGCAGCAAACTCGAATGGAGCACTTCTTTTCCAATATTTAGGAGGACACATCGCTAACGAGCTACCTTACCCGCTTGGAAACACAATAAGCGGTGGAAAACACACAAAAGGGAAAAGCCCCGACATACAAGAGTTTCTAGCTCTCCCATTCGGAGCTGAAACCTTTTTTGAGGCTGCCTTGGCTAATGCTCAAATTCACAGAAGAATAGGCGCCATTTTGAAGAAGAAAGATAAACTTTTCAGCGGCGGAAGAAGCGACGAAGGCGCCTGGGTTGCAAACATTAAAAATTTAGACGCGCTTGAAGTTTTGGCTAGAGTCTGCGAAGAAGTTGGAGAGGAAGTAGGTTTTGAATGCGGCTTTGGCGTTGATGTTGCAGCTTCTTCATTATGGAACAGCAAAGAAAAAGTTTACGTTTACGAAAGAGAAAAGAAAAAAAGAAACACGGGCGAGCAACTGGAATATATTTTGGAATTAATTAGAAAGTATCATTTGGTTTATGTTGAAGACCCCTTTCATGAAGAGGACTATGAGGGTTTTGCAGAGCTTATAAAGAAAGTGAAAAACTGCTTGATTTGCGGCGACGACCTTTTTGTCACAAACACCGAGAGACTAACGCGTGGAATAAAAATGCGTGCTGCAAACGCGGTTATAATTAAGGTGAATCAGGTTGGCACGCTTACTGACGCTTGGGAAACCGTTGAAGCTGCAAAAAGAAACGGATACACACCAGTAATGTCGCATCGTTCAGGCGACACTTGCGATTGGCATATTGCCCATCTGGCGGTGGCTTTTAAGTGTCCAGTGATAAAGACTGGAATTGTGGAAGGGGCGAGAATTGCAAAAATCAATGAGTTAATAAGGATAGAAGAGTTTTTAGGAGACAGAGCCAAGATGGCTAGTCTCCAGATACTTTGAGAGGGACATGAATTTGCCAGAAGATGAAGAAATTAAAGAAGCTGAAGAAAAAGAAAAATCAGAGGAAGAAACTGCAGCAGCGGTTCCAGAAGAGGAGCTTCTGTTACCACGAGACACGCTGCTTTCAGCGGGAATTCACATTGGAACGAGAATGAAAACCGGCGACATGGAACAGTTCATTTACCGTGTTAGACCAGACGGCTTATTCGTCTTGGACGTGAAAAAAACAGATGACCGCATAAGAGTTGCCGCCAAATTCCTTGCAAGATTTGAACCGTCAAAAATTGCGGCAGCCGCAGCTAGATTATATGCGCAGGAGCCTGTTAAGAAATTCTGCGAAGTAATCAAAGCCACGCCCGTGATTGGTCGTTTCATTCCAGGATTGTTGTCAAATCCATTGTATCCGAACCGCATTGAACCTGAAGTGCTTGTCGTTTCCGACCCAAGAGCTGATTTTCAAGCCGTTAGAGAAGCATCTTCCGTTGGCATTCCTGTAGTGGCTTTATGCAGCACAGATAATGAATTTTCGGATGTGGACTTTGTTATTCCAACAAACAATAAGGGTAGAAGAGCCTTAGCGGTTATTTACTGGCTTTTGGCAAGGCAAATATTACGTGAAAGAGGAGAATTGCCTCCAGACAAAGATTTACCTGTAACGATTGATGATTTCGAAGCTAAGATTTTGAAGGAAGAGGAGGAAACTTAGCAGAGATGGCGAAGATTCGGCGTCCAACGCAAGCTGGAGCCTTCTATGAAGGAAACGCCGAATCCTTGAGAAAACAGATAGAGCAGTGTTTTTTGCATAAGTTGGGACCGGGAAAACTGCCCAGAGTGGGTGAAGTTGGTCCGAGACGCATCATTGGTTTGGTTTGTCCTCATGCGGGTTACATGTTTTCTGGTCCGGTAGCAGCTCATGCCTATTATAAGCTGGCTTTGGATGGTAAACCGGACATTGTTATTCTTTTTGGTCCGAATCATACTAGTTATGGCAGCGCCTTAGCCGTTATGAATGATGGTGTTTGGCGTACGCCTTTAGGTGATGTTGAAGTAGATGGTGAAACAGCCAACCGTATTGTGCGTGAATCGCGCATAGTTGATGTTGACGATTCCGCTCATCAGTTTGAACATTCAATTGAGGTTCAGCTTCCATTTCTCCAATATCTTTACGGTTCAAGCTTCAAAATTGTGCCCATTTGCTTTTTGATGCAAGATTTGCCCTCTGCGAGAGAAGTTGGACAAGCTGTGGCTAAGGTTTTAGCCGAGAAAAACGCGGTGGTAATTGCGTCTTCGGACATGACACATTATGAGCGGCAGGAAAAAGCGGCTAAAAATGATGGGTTGGCTCTAGAAGCCGTCGAAGCAATGGATGAAGCTAAATTTTATTCAATTATAGAAGCCTACAATATTAGCGCGTGTGGATACGGTCCAATATCAGCTTTAATTGCAGCAGCGAAAATTTTGGGGGCAAAAGAGGCAAAATTATTATGCTATAAGACTAGTGGAGATATAATTGGCGACTACTCAAGTGTCGTTGGGTATGCTGCCGTCTCCTTCACAAAATAGTGGTGTAGAATGGGGGTTGTTGCCTCTGCTCCCGCGAAGATAATACTCTTCGGAGAGCACTTTGTCGTCTACGGCGAACCAGCAATAGTACTAGCCATCGATAAAAGAGCCTACGCCGAAGCAGAACAACGCGACGACAAACGTCTTTGCCTGCACTCTGTAAACTTAAACCTAGCTGGTTACTTCGAGAATGGAACCTTCAAGATTGAGCAAGGCGACGCAAAAGAGGCAAAATCAAAGTTTGAGCCGATTAGGTTTGCTGTGGCAAAAGTTTTAGAAAAATATGGAGAAAATGTTGGGCTAAACATCAAAATCAACTCGACAGTTCCGGTTGCTGCAGGGTTAGGTTCTTCAGCAGCCGTAGTTGCAGCCGTCACAGCAGCGGTAGGCGCACTTTTGAATGTTAAAATGTCTAAGGAAGATGTTTTCCGAACTACTTTTGAATCTGAGAAAATTGTGCATGGCACACCATCCGGAATCGACCCTGCAATTTCAACTTTCGGCGGAACACTTCTTTTTCAAATGGACACCGGTTTTAAACCATTAGAAGTTAAAGCGGATATCCCGCTTGTTATTGGAGACACGGGAGTTGAAAGGTCTACGCGCGCTCAAGTGGAAAAAGTGCGGAGCATAAAAGAGAAGTATCCACAAATCGTAGAGCCAGTAATGTTGGCAGCGCGTGAAATTGTCTTGCGAGCCATAGACGCCTTAAAAGAAAATGACTTAGAAACTCTTGGAGAAATGATGAACATCAATCACGCGTTGCTTTACGGTGTCGGAGTTTCAGACGAATCATTAGAATGGCTCGTGAATGCGGCACGAAAAGCTGGAGCTTTAGGTGCAAAGTTGACCGGAGCAGGCGGCGGAGGATGCATGATAGCACTAGCAAAAAATGAAAATCTTGAACGCGTTTTTGAGGCTATTCAGAGAGTTGGCGGAAGACCTTTCATGGCAAGAAAAACCGACGAAGGGGTGAAGATTGAGCGAACCTAAACCGACAATTTTGAAAATAGGCGGTTCAGTAATAACCGACAAAAATGGAGAACTAGCAGCACGAACACAAGACATAGCGCGTCTAGCAGAAGAAATACAGAACGCAAATGTCAAAAATCTGATAATTGTTCACGGCGGCGGAAGCTTTGGGCACCCAGTAGCGCAAAAATACTCCATAAACATGGGATTCAAAGAAGAAAACCAGAAAGTTGGTTTTGCAGAAACGCATCACATGATGACGGTGCTTAATGGCTTGCTGATGGATGCATTAATCTGGCGTGGCATCCCGGCAGTAAGCGTTACACCATCCTCATGCATAATGACCAAAAAGGGCAGAATTCAATGTTTCGAAAAAGCACCACTAACGTCTTTATTGAAAATGGGTTTCTTGCCCGTCATGTATGGCGACGCAGTTCTCGACACAGAAATGGGCTTCGCAATATTATCAGGCGACCAGCTTATCTCGCATATCGCTGTAGATTTTAACGCAGAACGAATCATAGTCGGAGTTGACGTTGACGGTTTATACGACAACGACCCTAAAATCGACAAAAACGCCAAAATTTTCACACGTCTAACATTGAATGAACTCAAAAAACTTCAAGACAAACTAGGCAAATCCACAGGTCGCGATGTCACAGGAGGCATGTTCGGCAAAATAGTTGAGCTCATATCCGCCGTCGAAAAAGGAATACCAATAACAATTGTAAATGCCACAAAACCAAATTATGTTTACAAAGCTCTAAAAAAAGAGAAGGTGCAAGGCACCTTAATAGAGAAGGAATAAATTTGACTAAGGAAACGAGAAAACGCAAAGCAGAACACATCAAAATTGCCTTAAATGAGAACGTTCAAGCCAAAAGAGCCACAACAGGCTTCGAAGACGTCTTCTTTATCCACAAGGCTCTACCAGAAATTGACAAACAAAAAATAAACTTGTCAACAACCGTTTTTGGTCACAAGTTTGCTGCGCCAATCATCGTAGGAGCCATAACAGGCGGAACCCCAGAAGCAACAAAAATCAACGCAAACTTAGCCCAAGCCGTCGAAGAGTTAGGCTTAGGAATGGGCGTCGGAAGCCAACGGGCCGCCATAGAAGATAAAAAACTTGAACAAACCTTCAAAATAACAAGAAAAAAAGCTCCAACAGCCTTTCTGATAGCAAACATAGGCGGAGTACAACTCGCTCACGGATATAGCCTAAAAGAAGCCAAAAAAGCCATTGAAATGATTGACGCAGACGCTCTAGCAATACACTTAAACCCATTACAAGAGGCTGTTCAGCCAGAAGGACAAACCAACTTCAGAGGCGTAATCGAAAAAATAGGCGAAATCGCAAAAGGACTAGACAAACCGGTCATTGTTAAAGAAACGGGCGCTGGCATAGCCGCAGAAGAAGCGAAAAGACTTGAAGCATTAGGCGTTAAGGGTATAGACGTGAGCGGCGCTGGAGGCACAAGCTTCGCGGCAGTTGAATATTACCGAGCGAAAGGACGAAAAAACAGTTTCCAACGTAGGCTAGGCGATGTTTTCTGGGACTGGGGCATCCCAACAGCCGTAAGCATCGTTGAAGTTTCCCAATCCGTCCACATTCCAGTTATTGCTTCTGGAGGAATACGGGAAGGGTTAGATGTTGCGAAGGCATTGGCTTTGGGCGCAAGCCTTGCAAGCCTCTCACAGCCAATTCTTGAAACAGCAGTTAAGGGCTTAAAGGAAACAAAAGATGCACTTTCGCTTCTGATGGAAGAATTGAGAAATTGCATGTTTCTCGTAGGCGCAGACTCCATTCATTCTCTGCGAGAAAAACCATTAATTTTAGTGGGTAAAACGGCTGAATGGTTAAAACTGAGAGGATTCAACATAGAAAGTTACGCGCGGAGAGGAAGGAGCTAAAAGAATTTGGATATTGAAAAATTCCTCGAAGAGAAAGCTGCGCTGATAGATAAAACTATTGAAAAGTACATTCCAAGAAAATTTTCTAAGGACTCAGCTGTTTTTAGGCTCAACCCGCCAAACTACGCATACAATTTAGACGCTTTAAACAAGGCAGTAGCCGAACCCATCTGGGAGTTTCTCGACAGAGGCGGAAAACGATGGCGTCCAGCCTTGTTCTTGTTAATATGCGAAGCCTTAGGCAAAAAATCAGAAGACTTCGTTGATTTCGCCATAATTCCAGAAGTAGTTCACAACGGAACATTAATGGTAGACGACATAGAAGACGCATCCGAACTCCGAAGAGGAAAACCATGCACATACAAAATCTACGGATTAGACATTGCCATAAACGCTGGAAACTCCATGTATTACCTGCCACTTCTGCCACTAATTGAGAAAAAAGCAAAAGTGCCTCCTCAAAAACTTTGCAAAGTTTGCCAAATCTACGTGCAAGAAATGATAAGCCTCAGCCTCGGTCAAGCAATGGACATAGCTTGGCATAGAGGCTTAGCAAACGCCGATGAACTAGGCGAGAAAGACTACTTGCAAATGTGCGCTTATAAGACTGGAACATTAGCTAGAATGGCTGCAAAAATGGCTGCTGTATTGGCGGATGCAAACGAGGAGCTTGTTGAAAAACTTGGCTTTTTTGCTGAAAGCATAGGCGTAGCATTCCAGATACAAGATGACATTTTAGACTTAACAAGCGGAGAATTTGCAAAAAAGAAAGGCAGACGCGGACAAGACATAACAGAAGGAAAAAGGTCGCTCATAGTGATTCACACATTAAAAGTCGCCAACACCAAAGACAAAAACAGACTCATCGAAATCCTCAACATGCACACTTCCAACCAGAAACTCATAGAAGAAGCCATAGCAATAATGGAAAAATACGACTCAATAAATTACGCAAAAAACCTCGCAAAAGAAATGGTTAAGGAAAGCTGGAAAAAAGTTGAAAAACTTCTACCAGCTTCCGACGCAAAAGAAAAACTGAACGCCTTTGCAAAATTCTTAATTGAAAGGAAACTCTAGTTCTAAAAGAGCGTTAAAACCTTTGGTACTCAAAGAGAACACTGAATTGAGGGAGATAATTCGAAAGGCTGCTTTACTAAATGCCATTAGGCATTATGGCAAGGCACAAGCAGGACCAGTTATTGGAAAAATTCTAGGCGAAAAACCAGAACTGAAAGGCAAAATTAAAGAGTTATCCACCATCATCAATGAAGTTATCCAAGAAGTTAATAGCCTATCCTTTGCTGAGCAGAAGCGTATCGTCGAAGAGAAATGGCCGGAAGCTCTTGTGAAAGAGAAGGTAGAAGAGGAAAAGCGTCTTCCACCATTGCCAAACGTCGACAAATATGCAATGGTTGTTACGCGTTTTTCGCCGAATCCAGACTGTGTTATACATTTGGGTTCAGCAAGAGCGATTATACTTTGCCACGAATACGCACGTATGTATAAAGGCAAATTTATTCTGCGCTTTGAGGACACAGACCCAAAACTTAAGCGTCCCGTTTTGGAGTTTTATGAGCGCATCAGAGAAGATTTAGTTTGGCTTGAATGCAAACCAGATGAAGAGTACATCCAAAGCGATAGGATACCTATTTACTACGAGCACGCGGAAAAATTGCTGAGAGAAGGCAACGCTTACGTCTGCACGTGCCAGCCAGAAACGTTTCGAAAGAAAATCCTAGCCAACAAGCCTTGTGAATGTCGCAATTTGCCGCCAGAAGAACACCTCACAAGATGGCAACGCATGCTCAGAGGCAATTATGAAGAAGGCGAGGCAGTGCTTCGAGTGAAAACCGATTTGAACCATCCAAACCCAGCAGTTAGAGACTGGCCTGCAGCCCGCGTTATAGACACTGAAAAGTATCCGCATCCGCGTGTTGGAAGCAAATATCGTGTTTGGCCTCTGTACAATCTGGCTTGCGGTGTAGACGACCACTTAATGGGCGTAACCCATATAATCCGCGGAAAGGAACATTTAACAAACCAAGCTCGACAGGAGTATCTCTACAAGCATTTGGGATGGAAATATCCAGAAACAATACATTATGGCAGGTTAAAGATAACTGGAGCCTCTCTAAGCAAGTCAAAGATTGTTCAGGGAATGCGAGAAGGCATTTACAAGAGCTGGGATGACCCGCGACTTGCAACTTTCGCAGCGCTAAGAAAACGTGGAATAACGCCGGACGCAATCAAGAAAATGATAATTGATGTTGGACCTAAAACTTCTGATGTAATTCTGAGCTGGGAAAACCTCTATGCATATAACCGCAAAATCTTAGACCCAACAGTTAACCGCTACTTCTTTGTGCACAATCCAATAGAGTTAACCGTGAAGCATATTCCAAAAACTTTCAAAGCAAAGCTTCACTTGCATCCTGACAAGCCTGAAAAGGGAAGCAGAGAATATATAGTAAAGCCGGAAGGCGAAGCGCATTCTGCAAGCTTCTGGGTTTCCAAGAAAGATGTGGAAGCCTCAACCGTTGGAAGCCTTATTCGCCTCATGGAGCTTTTTAACATAGAGATTGAAAAGAGGGATGCATATTCTGTTGATGCGTTGTTTGTCAGCGAATCCTACGAAGAAGCGAGAAAAGTTAAGGCTCCGCTCATTCATTGGATACTCGTGGGAGAAGACATGCCCTGCCAAGTAGTGATGCCAGACGCTTCGGTTGCCGAAGGAATCGCCGAGAGCATTTGCAAACAGCTAAAGCCCAACACTCTAATACAGTTTGAAAGATTTGGCTTTGTTAGAATCGACAAAGTTAACACGAAGTTAACAGCATACTACGCTCACAAATAGCTAGAGGAGAAAAAACATGCGAAAACAAGACAAAGTAATAATCTGGCCAGCCTATTTCGATTCAACAAAAACAAGAAAGGAAGGAAGACGGGTTCCTCAAAACTTAGCTGTGCCGTCTCCAAAAATCTTAGAGATAAAGGATGCTGCAGAAAAAATTGGCTTAGAATACGAGCTTGTTTTGGATGCTGGTTATCCTAAAACGCCATTTTTACCAAAATCGGGCATGATGCTTATCAAGAAGAAGGAAGCAAAACAGAAGGTAATTGTGAAAATTGCGAAACAGCTTTTGAAAATTCGAAGCTCGACTCCTACGGCAAAATAGGCGTGTGTTAGCTCTTTTCTTCTTCGCTGATTAATATGGCGTTAACTACACCGTTTTGTCCAGGACGAGAAGTGACACGCGCCAAACCCAACGAAGTTTCTATGACGGCACTTTTAGTTATGACGCCTCTACGGTCGTAATCGATGTTTGTGGGATTTTTAACGACTCGTATAATTTCAACTTTTTTTGTTTTTCCACTTTTAGGGTCGGTTACACACGCATACTTGTCGCTTAAAATCTTAACTTTTAAGTTTCCGCCTCTTCCTCTGGAGATTTTGCGTTTAGGCTCACCTACAATTGTTTCTACTGGAAATGAGCCTTGTTCAAACTTCCGTTTTCCTCTGTAGGCTCTTTTTCTGCCTCCCGATGGCTTTTTCTTGTGCAGATCACCATGCCAAACTGACATGCTTATTTCCCTATTCTTTCAGTTTAAGTGTTCACTATCAACATTTATTTTGCATATAAACCTATCCATTTCAGGTTTGGGGAGTTTCTTGTTTTGAAAAATCTTCAAAAACATGTTTTAACTCTTTTTTCATAGTTGCAGTGTCGTGGCTCAATCCGAAGTAGTCTGCAAAGTATTCTGTGGTTTTTAGAACCCATGACCGCCCGCTTCTTTCGCTGGCAATTAAGCCCATCTCCTTCAACAGTTTAATGTGTCCGTAGGCGTGGTGACCGCGGACATCGACGACTCGTTTCTGTGAGACAGGTTGCCTATAAGCTATGTAAGAGAGTGTTTTTAATGGGCCAGTGGAAAGCAAGGGTCTGTTAACAAGTCTTCTAACAAGAGGTGTGAATTCTGCTTTTAGTTGTAGAACGTATCGTTCGTCTTTTAGCTCCAGAATTTCCAGAGCGGTGTTTCTGTTTGCATAATCCTGCATTATATTTTTCACTAGTTTTCTAACCTTGTTTTTGGAACGAGTTTTTAAAACCGAACACAATTCGTTTAGGTCTAAGGGGCGACCTGCAACGTATAAGGCAGCTTCTACCAAGGACAAGTCACGCTGCATTTTTTCTGCAGTTTGCTGTTGAAGACTCGTATCTAAATTAACTGCTTGCTTCTCGGTTTTCTGCAATGTTCAAATCTCCAACAGTTATGTATATCTCTTCAGTTTGTTCATCTTGCCACAATTTTATTTTTCCTTCCTGCGCCAAAAACAGCAAAAGTATGAATGTGCGAATGGCTTCTAGCCGTCCGATACCTTTGATTAAGGTTGAAAATTCTATTATGCCCGCACCTTTGACTCTTTCAGAAAGCGAAGTGTAAAGTTTTTCCATTTGCAATTCGATTTCCATTAGGTAAATATCCAGTTGTGGAAGAATTTCTGATGGTGTTGGCAGAATGGGTTCTGCTGCAGCTTTTTCAAGGTGTATTAGTTTTTCGCCTTTTAAGACGTCATCCAGAACTTCAAGCAGATGCTTAATGGTTGTTGATGTTAACTCGTGTCTAAGTGGCAAAAACAAGGGTGGGGGCAAAAAGTCTTGTGGAGGTTTAGGCGGCGGTGGTGGTTCCTCAAGTTTTAGCAGAAGCTTTGACTTCATCAAATATATAAGGGCTGAAGAGTCGAGAGCTACGCCTGAAGCTCTAAAATCCACTTGTCCAACCCTTTCCATTTCTTCAAGAAATGTGGTAAGTAAATAGGAAATGTTGATGTTCCAAGGTGTTAACTTTTCAAGTTTGTGAAATTCGAATAGAATGTTCCATGGGGGACGCATGTAAAAGGGCTTTTTGAGTGTTGCAGAAGCCATTAGCTTGGCACCTCTAAGAATTTGGCTGAAATGACATTTGAGACTCCATTGCGTCCGTAAACACCGTAAACTTTCTGCGCTTTGTTTACCATTTCAGGCTTTAGAGTGATGACTATGAATTGGGTTTTTTCGGATTCTTCCAATAAAACGTCTGCAAGTTTTGAGACGTGGAAAGCATCAAGATGCGCGTCTATTTCGTCGAGTATGTAGAAGGCTGCTGGAGTAAACTCTTTCAAAGCGAATATAAAGGCGACCGCTGCGACCGAACGTTCGCCACCACTGGCTCCGCTTACAACTATGGAAGGTTTGTTGGGAAACTGAACAATCATGTCGATGCCGCCGGAGAAGGGCTCATCTGGATTCTCGAGTTTCAGTGTGGCGTTTCCGCCTCCTGTTAGTTTTGCGAAGTACTTTCCAAGGTTGCTATTGATTTTTTCGAAGGCATCTATGAATACTTTGCGTTTTTTGCGTTCTATCTCATCCATAAACTGTACTATGGCTTGTTTTTCTCTTTCCAACTCGTTTAATCTCATGGAAAGTTCTTTGTAACGTGAGATTTGTTCTGCGTAATGCGAAAGGGCAAGTTGGTTTACTGCGCCTATTCGTTCGAGTTCAAGCTGCATCATTCTTATTGATGTTTCAGCTTCTGCGACTTGCGAGGGCGTCACTGTTAATGGTTGTTCATAACCTAACTGTCTAAGCTGGTTTCTGTATTGTTCAAGCTGTAACAGAGATGTTTGAATGGTTAGCTGAAGCTGATTCAACAAGCGGTCAGCTTGCTCATACTCTGAATCAAGCTTACGCAGTTCTTTATCTATATCATCAATTTGAGCGGTGAAATTCTTAGCTTCTTCCCTTGCTGACAAAACACTCTTTGAAAGTTCAACACGGTTCTTTTCCAGCTCCGTCAACTCATGCTTAAGCGATTCCCGCTCTTGCAATGCACCTTCTACTTCTTTCTCAACTCTCCTAAGCTGCTGTTCAACCTTTGCAAGCTGGATTTTTGCGTTTTGGTATCCAACTCTTAAAACGTTATCAAATTGTGACTGCAAAGTTGAAGTTTCCGTTTGTATTGTGCCTAGTTTCTGCCTTAAAGTGATTATTTCTTCTGCAAGTTTCTCTCTTTTAACTTCCATCTCTTGAATGTGCGACGGGTCAGTTTTCCGTCTTAGGGAAGCCAATTCTTTCTGAAGCTTTCTCATCTCTTTCTGAATGCTGCTTTGTTCAGCCTTGTGCAGCCACATCTGTGTCTTTTCATTTTCAACCTCTTTCTCAAGCCGTCCAATGATATGTTCTACTCGCTTAACATTCGATTTTGTTCTTCTCATGCTTCTTTTAACCCTAGCTATCTCTCTGTCAAGCGTTGTAATAGCCTCTGATAAGCGAGTAATTTCAACACGTGTTCTATCAATTTCATCCTCGAAAGTTGTTATGTCGCTGCCTCGCCTCGAAAGATGCTGCTGAAGAGCACTCACAGCTTCTTCAAGGCTTTTGATTGCAGATTCGCTTGGGATGATTGTGGAAAAATCAATTGGCGCACGGTAATAACCGCTTTCGAAGGCACCGCCCACTTCGTAAAGGTCTCCGTTGACTGTTACTACACGGTAGCCTTCATTGGATAAGGCAAAGGCGGTTTTGTCATCTGAAGCTATGAGCGTGTCGCCTAAGACAAAGTTAACTGCTGGCTCATAATGCTTCTCGCATTTCACAAAAAACGGGGCAGCACCATTCACGCCTTCCCTTTCTGGAACTTTTGAAACCTTAGGCTTCAACGCACCTTCAAGCGGAATTATCTTTATTCGCCCCAGCTTCATCCTCCTCAAAGTTTCCGTGCACGTAAACGCAGCATCAAAATCCTTCACAACTATCGCATCAAGCCATCCAGCCGCTGCCGCTTCAATCGCCTGTTTATAGGCTTTGTCAATCTTAATTAGATTGCGTAGTCTGCCATACACGCCTGAAATTACGCCAAGGTCGCCAAGCTCTTCTATGCTTTTAAGAGCTTTTTCTTCCGAAGCCACAGTTTCCGCGAGTTCTTTTTGCGTTACAAACTCAATAACTGCTTCGCGTGCTGAGTCAGCTATCTTTCCAGCTTCAGCAATTTCGCGTTCCACAGCTTCTTTTTGGGCTATTCGTCGTTCGAGTGCGCGTTCAAGATTTTTCAGTTGAGTTTTCTGTTCTTTTTGCACTTTTTCAAGTTCAGTTAATGATTTTTCAAGTTCACTGAGTGTCGCGGCGAATCTTTCTCTGCGTTCTTTCAAGTCTTTGAGTCGTCTTGCGCGTAGTTTGATGGCTGTGTGGCTTTTCACCTGTTCAGACCTTAAGTAGGTTAACCTTTTGTAATTGCTTTCAAGTTTCTGTTCTATTTCATGGATTCTTTTGCTGTTTTCTCCAAGATTTTCCCATAGTTGGGCGGTTTCCTTTGCTAACGTGTCATGCTCTGCTTGCTTTGCGGTTATCTGGTTCAGAATTTCTTCATATTCAGTTTTTAGCCGTTTTATTTTCAAGCGGTTTTCGCGGATTTCATCTCGGATGGTTTGGTATTGTTTAAGATTGTTCTCTCTTATCCGTTTTAGACCTTCCAAACTTGTTTTTCCAGAACTTATCTTGGTTGTTAACTCCGTTAATTTCGATTTTAATTCGCCAATTTTTATCTGAACCCTTAAAACTTGTGAGCCACCTTCTTCGACAAGTTCTGAACTTAGCTTACGCCATTCTCCTTCAATTTCTCTTCTTTTTGACCTACGCTCTTCACGTAACTGCCTTAACTTTTCAACCATGCTTCTGAGCTTGTCTGCTTGTGAAGAAGTTTCTTTTGTTTTTTCCTGTATCTGCGCCATATCATGCGAAAGTTTAACAGCTTCAAACTTTTTTATTTCATTCTGAATAAAACTGAACCGTAATAACTCGTTGCGTTCCCTTTCTAGGTCGTCTACGCGCTTTTGCACTTCGTCTATTCTGCCCATAGCTGTGCGAATTGAGACGTCAGCCGCGCGTAGTTTCTCCTCCGCCTCAGCCTTCTCAGCATCATACTGGGCAATTCCAACCAAATCCTCAATGATTTTCCTACGCTCTGGCGGAGAAATGTCTGTTAAGCGAGTTATTGTGCCTTGCAAGATTATGTTTTGGCTGGTTGAGCTTATTCCAGCCATTAGTAGAATTTCCAGAATCTGCGCACGGGAGATTCTTCTTCCATTAAGTCTGTAAACGCTTTGTCCGTTTCTGTAAACTTCCCGTGAGACAGTGACTGTTGTTGTGTCAACTGGCATGCGCCCGTCCGAGTTGTCAAACTGAATTATTACCTTAGCCATCTTCGCTTTTTCTAATCCAGCCTTTTCAGAACCGTGAAAAATTAGTTTAGCCGCATTTTCTGCACGGAGGCGTCTGGTGCTTAACTCGCCCAAAGCGAAAAGAACTGCGTCAACAATGTTTGTTTTTCCGCTTCCGTTCGGTCCCGTGATTGCCGTGAAGCCTCTATCTAGAGTTACTTTAACGGTTTGCGGACCGAACGATTTGAAACCTTTAACTTCGATTTTTTTAATGTAGGGCATCTAGTTTGCGCCCTCACCCTCACGGGAAGATAGAGCATTCTTATTATAGAGACTTCTGTAAGATTTTTCTATAAAAAGATTACATTCCAATGTTTTAACGGTTATGCACGGTTTAAAGGCTATTTTTCAGCTTTTACTCCATACTTTGTAGCCATTTTCTTTACAAACTCTTTAAGGCGCTCGTCTTCGCCATACACAAGCAAGTAGCCATCGTTTTGAAGTTTACAGGATAGGTTTGATTCTTGAGCTAACGTCTTCAATTTTTCAATGGGCAACTCGGCTGAAGGCTTAACTCGAATCCACCTTTGTTCTCTCGGCAATCCAGGAACGAATCTTGTTTCTTCCTCCTCCAAGTCGGGCATGCGCACGCTGGCTTCGTCTAAACGTTTAAGCCATTCATCCGCGTATTCAACTCCGAATTTTTTCTGTCCTTCAGAGATAAGGTAAGATTCAACATTACCAAGATATTCCTCGATTTTCTGCATAGTCTCTCCACGATATGGGTCAGCCTTCAAAATTTTAATCATGGTCCTAGCAGATTTTAGGTTATCCATAACATCCACTGGAATTGAGATACCTTTTTTTCGGAATTCCATAATCATTTCTTCCAGAACTTTCCACACAGCCAAATATCCCATACTGTCAATTCACCATTCTCTGAATTAGCATCGAAACTATAAAGGGTTATCACAAAATGGTTAATTTTTGGCTGGGTCAACGTGAATTACGCAGTGTTGACATCCTGTTTCACGACTGATTTTTTCTTTACCTCTTCTGCAATGCGATCTGCTTCTTCTATTGGCGTGCCCCTTGCAACTTCTATGTGAAAGCCGGTGTGAATAATGTTAGGTCCAACGTATTCAGCCTTCAAATCATGAACGCCCAGTACGCCTTTCACGGATTTGGCTGTGGATTCTATTTTTTCCATAAACTGTCTCTCGGGTGCTCTGCCTATCAAATAGTGAACGTTGTCTTTAAAGAGGTATATGCCGCTTAATGCGATTACCGTGGCTACGATAATAGAGGCTACAGGGTCAGCTAAGTGGTATCCTTGACCTACAAGAATTACCGCAATCAACGCGGCTACGTAAGAAAACTCATCCTTAAGAAGCGCAATCAACTGCGCTTTAACCGAAGCTCCTTTTGTTTTTACCCTCAAAATGTTCTTTTCGTTGCGTCTACTTAAAAGATTTAATACTTAAGAGCAAAGTGTAGTGTGTGATTTGGATGATAAAGATAAAAAGAGTTTATGATACGCCCTCAAGGGAAGATGGTTACAGAATCCTTGTAGATAGATTATGGCCGAGAGGATTATCAAAAGAAAAGGCCAAAGTTGACTTGTGGTTGAAAGAAATTGCGCCTAGTGACGAGTTACGAAAAAGGTTTTGTCATGACCCTGCGAAATGGGAAGAATTTAAAGAAAAATACGCTGAAGAGTTAAAAGGCAAGAGGGATTTGCTCCTTAAGATTAAACTGCTTGAGAAAGAAAAGGAAACTGTTACACTTCTTTATGCTACAAAGAACGAAGAACAAAATAACGCAGTCGCATTGAGTGGCGTATTGAAAAGTGTGTAAACTTTAAGCCTTCACTATGTTTTTTCTGTAAACCCACATCACAAGAGGGAGTGCTATCGCCAAATAGGAAATGTGAACGATTATTCTTGCCCATTCTGCGCTTACCGTATAACCGAACAACACTGCAAATATAGAGCCTATTACGCCTTTATGATGAAGTGGGCTGTCCGCGGGAATGTTCAAAGCATACGCTGATTCGCTTAGCCAACCAGCTTTGAAACCAGTTTCTTCATAATATTCCAAAAGTTCATGCGTGCCATAGCCGGCTAAGCCGCCCGCGAGCAGAATTAACATTACGCTTGTTAAATAGAAGAATCTTTGCAGGTTAATTTTCATGCCAGCTACGAAAATGCCGTAAGCCAACAGAACAGCGGTTAAGATTCCTAAAAGCATTCCAGTCAGCGTCGCTATTGCATCGTTTAATAGAAACGGTGTAAGAAAAAGGACGGTTTCGAAACCTTCTCTGAAAACCACGATAAATCCAAGGGAAGATAATCCGATTATGGCGCTTCGTGATGCTGCACGTTCAACATGTTTCTCCGTTTCTTCACGAATGTGTCTGCCCTTAACAGCCATCCAATAAATCATGAAGGACAAAACTGCAACGGCGATAAATGCTGCCAATGCTTCAAATAGTAGCCTAAAAGTGTCTGGAAGAATGCCATATGTAAACCAAACAATCACGCTTATACTAAGGCTGGCGACTACGGCTGAGGATATTCCATACCACACGTAACGCGTCAAACCATGTCTACCGCTTCTAGCTAGATAAGACAATATTATTGCGGCTATTAGCGCCGCTTCAAGGGTTTCTCTAAAAGTTATTAGGTATTGTCCAAACATTTACATGCACTTCAACGCATCTGTGAGTAGGCATAATTCACATTTTTCGATATCAATTGCGGGGTCAAGGGTCTTGTGCATTTGACACAGCAAGCCTTTGAAACGTATTGTTTTGCAGATTTCGCAGAATGCTTGAATGAAGCTTTTACGGGATAAATCACCTTTTGCTAAGGCTTCTGCCAGATTTTCTATTAGTTTTGTTATTTCTGGGTCGTTTTCTAGGTTTATGGCTTTGCCGCGCATTTTTCTTTCGTATAGGCTTATGGCGGGTTGGCTTATTCCTAGTCGTTTAGCTGCTTCTGTCTGTGTTAGGTTATACTTTGTTGTGAGTGTTTTGGCTATCATGGCGCGGACTGGGGGTAATAGGCATTTTACTGCTACTTCGCAGGGAAGCGACATTTATGTTGTCTCCGGATAGTATTGTGTAGAAAGGCATAAATATACTTTATTACAATTGTAATATTAAAATGAGGGAACACAACATGAAATGGAGAAACATAACCAAACTTTCAGAAAACGTTTACTGGGTCGGCGCAAGAGACTGGAACCGCAGACTTTTCGACGCATTAATTCCACTACCAAAAGGAACAAGCTACAACGCCTACTTAGTAATAGGCAAAAACAAAACGGCATTAATCGATACGGTAAACCCAGGCTTTGAGAAAGAACTAGAAGAAAAAATACGCATGGTTGTAGACCCAAGCGAAATTGACTATGTAGTAATGAACCATGCAGAACCAGATCATGCAGGCACAATACCATATATTATGGGACTTAACCATAAAGCTAAACTGGTGACAACAAGCAAAGGCGCCAAAATGGCCCAAACATTCTACAAAGTCCCAGAAGAACGAATAATAACGGTTAAAGACCAAGAAACCATCGATTTAGGCGGCAAAACCTTACGTTTTATAGAAGCACCAATGCTTCACTGGCCAGAAACAATGTTCACGTATCTGCAAGAGGATAAAATTCTGTTTCCATGCGACTTTTTCGGTTCACACTTGGCAAAGGGACAATATGACGATGAAGTGGAAGACTTGCTTGTTCACGCTCAGAGATATTGGGGTGAAATAATGATGCCTTTTGCCGTTATGGCTAAAAGAGCGTTAGAAAAAATAAAGGATTTAGAAATTAAGATGATTGCGCCAAGCCATGGACCAATCCATAGAAATCCCGAACGCATACGAAATGCCTATTATAAGTGGGCAAACGGAGAAACAAAACAAAAAGCAATCATTGTTTACGTAACTATGTGGAACAGCACAGAAAAAATGATTCAATCAATCGCGGACACTTTAGCGTCCGAAGGCATCGAAATCGCACTGTATAATTTAACATTAAGCGATATTGGAGATGTCGCTAAAGATTTGGTAGACTCGAAAGCCATAGTGTTAGGCGCACCCACAGTTTTAGGCGGTGCACACCCATTAGCCGTTTACGCCACTTATTTGGTGAAAGCCTTAAAACCGCCACTCAAATTCGCCGTCGTTCTAAGCTCTTATGGGTGGGGCGGAGGCGCAATAAAGCAAGTTCAAGAAGTTCTCGGTCCATCAAAAATAGAAGTTGTCGGCGCGTTAGAAGTTAACGGTCCACCAACAGAGAATGATATCAGTAAAATAGTTGAACTGGGTAAAACTCTTGCTGGAAAGATTAAGGAGACGCCGTGATGAGCGAAATAGCCGAGAACAAGAAGAAAATGCTGAAAGAAATAATCACGCAGTTGCATGCGGGTGTTCCGCCTCAACAAGTAAAAGAGAGATTTAAACAATTTTTAGGAAGCATAAGCTCAGAAGAAATTGCTAAAATTGAAAATGAACTTCTTAAAGAAGGCATGCCAAGAGAGGAAATTCAACGCCTATGCGATGTTCACCTTGCAGTTTTTAGGGAACAGTTAGAAAAGCAGAAGCCAGAGATTCCTCCAGAACGTCCGATTGGAATTCTATTAGAAGAACATAAAATTATGTTGCAACTCGCAGAAAAACTCGCTTCTGTTACAAACAAGATTAAGCAGATAAACGACAAAAATTACGTTGGAGACGCAATCCACCAACTGCAACACATAGCAAGAGACTTCACAGACTCAGAAAAACATTACTTACGCGAAGAAAACGTGCTCTTCCCAGTCATAGAAAAACATGGAATCACTGAGCCACCAACAATAATGTGGATGGAGCACAACCAGATAAGAGAGAAAAAGAAACAACTCAGCAACCTAGTCGGAAAATACGACAACACAGATTTTCAAGACTTTAAGAAACAGCTCGTAGAAGCTTCTGCTGCATTAAACGAAATTCTCCCAAGCCACTTTTTCAAAGAAAACAACATACTATTTCCAACCGCAATTAAAATTATTACAACCGAAGAATGGACAGATATCAGGCGCGAGTTTGATGAAATTGGATACTGCTGTTTCACACCGCCACACATTATAGCAGCACCAAAACTCGAAGAAACAAAAAAAGAAGAAGTATTAGCACATGAGGGCGTACTACAATTTGAAACTGGCTCTCTCTCAAAAGACGAAACCGAAGCCATTTTAAACGCGCTTCCAATAGACATATCATTCGTCGACGCAAACGACACCGTGAAATACTTCAACAAAGCAGAAAAAAGAATATTTATCCGCACAAAAGCCGTCATTGGACGCAAAGTTCAGCTCTGCCACCCACAAAAAAGCGTCCACATAGTAAACAAAATCCTAGAAGCCTTCAAAACAGGCAAAAAGGACATGGCGGAATTCTGGATTACAATGGATAACCGCCTAATACACATAAGATACTTCGCTGTGAGAGATCAAAACGGAAAATACCTCGGAACAATAGAAGTAACACAGGACTTAACAGACATAAAGAAAATTGAAGGAGAAAAAAGACTTCTAGACTGGAAGGAATGAAAAATCTTCAAAAAAACATGTAGAATTTTGGTGCATCATTCAAAAAGGCTGGCGTGTTGGCTGTAACCCGCCTTCTGTTCCGTGGCATTTGACTAATCGGGCTACCCGCGCCTTGGGTAGATTCCGCATCAGCGTCTGTTTGCCCTTTCCACTTGCAGGACGGCCGTTTCACCGCTTCCAGCCCAGCATTCTCAACAACTTAGTATGCATCATCGGCACTTGCGGGGTGGACGTTTCGTTTCTGCTCCGTTGCCAAGGCTCTCGCCTTACATCCTTGCGGATGTTGCAATTCTACGTGTGGGCGGAGTTTCCTCAAGCCTTCTGTTACGAGGCTCGAAAGCCACTCACCAACTCGCCAGCCCAAAATATGAAAGGTAAACACTGCTCAATAAGAATTTTGGAAACCTTAATTTTGTTAAGTCTATACCTTAATTGCGTTAGCGAGTGGCTAGGGCATGTTTAAGCGTGTTATTTTAGTGACGGGAACTCCATGCGTTGGAAAAACTTCAGTCGCGCGCTTGCTTACTTCCAAGCTTGGTGCCTTGTACATTAATTTGACCGAGTTAGCTACACGTGAAAATCTTGTTTCTGGAAAGGATGAACAGCGAAACTCCATAATTGTTGACGAAAGCAAGATGCGACGGAAAATTGATGAAATCGTTAAGAGTTCCGATAAAGATAACGTCATCATTGATGGACATTACGCTGTGAACGTTACTCCTAAAGAGCTTATAACTCATGCTTTTGTTTTGAGGCGGGACCCTGTTGAACTACGTGCTTTCATGGAGAAATGCGGTTTTTCCAACCGCAAACTGTGGGAGAATTTAGCGGCTGAAATTTTGGATGTTTGTTTGGTTGACGCTTTAAACGTGCTTGGAAAGGATAAGGTTTGCGAGTTAAATGTGTCTGGTAAAAGCGTAGAAGAGATTGCGGAGGAAATCATAGAAGTTTTGGAAAAACGCAAAAAATGCCGCGTGGGCATTGTGGATTGGATAGGAAAGTTAGAAAGTGAAGGCTTGCTGAGTGAGTTTCTGAAAATTTGATGTTTTCATCTCAAACTAAGAGCGATTTGTTGTCTTGTTAGCAGTGTGACTTTTCTTCTGTTTGCGTAAGCTTTTGCGTGGTCGCTGAAGTTTTCTCCAATCAAAATTGGATTTGACAAACCTGCGTCTTCGGAAGCCTTGTCCAAGTTTATTACAACATTTATGCCTATCGTTCGGTTCCAGTCTCTTATCCAAACTCCTTGGGCGGTGCGTCCTTTTTGGACGATTAGGTCGAATTTTCTTGAGATTCCACTGTAGCCTTCGAGAGCGGTTGTTTCTTGTATTTTGTAGCCTGCTTTTGTGAAATAGCGCATTGCAAGCTTGGCTAGGTCAGATGGCGTTTTTGTCTTCTCTTCGCTGTTCATTTGTTTTCCTCGTGTATTAAGCGTTATTTAGTTGTGTGTGGAAAAGGTTTTCGGATGGTGCCATTATGGAGTCGTTCTTAATAGTTGTTTGCGGTAGTTGTGGAGGATTTTTGCTGGCTAAGGCTGAGCAAAAAACGAGGACATGCCCATACTGTGGCTCTAAAGTCGAGTTGAAAAAAGCTAAGAAAGTGGCTTCAGCGAAAAATGCCTACGAGGCGTCAGCAATTCTGCGCAAGATAAAAGGTGCTAAGCGCCAATAGCAATTTTAAGGTAAGCCATCAACACTATTCCCAATAGAATGACTATTAACTGAACTAGTGATTCAGAGGCACGGAATTTTTTGTGAAGTTCAGGCATTAGGTCTGTGGCCGCGACATAGATGAAGCCGCCTGCAGCAAAGGGAACCAGCATAGCGGTTACGTCATGAAGATAAATCAAAAAGTAAGTTATCAATGCGCCTAAAATTGCTGTTATGGCGGAGATAAAGTTGTACGTCAGCGCCTTCTTTTTGCTTAGACCCCCATAAACAAGCACACCAAAATCGCCTATCTCTTGCGGAATTTCGTGGAAAATTACAGCCAGTGTTGTGGCAAAGCCTAAGTCGAAACGAAACATGAACGTGGCGGCTATTACTGCTCCGTCAATAAAATTGTGAATCCCGTCTCCAATAAGATTAAGGTATACAAACATGTGCACTGGGCATTCTTCTTCGTGACAGTGGCGCCAATAAAAGAACTTTTCTAGGGCAAAGAAGACGACGATGCCGAGGATTACATAGTAAAAAGTGCTTGTTCCATTTGCTTCGTAAGCTTCCGGCAGTAAATGCAAGAATGCTCCGCCTAATAGAGTGCCTGAGGAAAAACCTACCAGCGCCATTAGGATACGTTTTAAGAAACCCTCTTTTGAACCTATGAAAATTATTCCTGCAAATGCTATTAGGCTTACAGTGGTTACTGAAGCTAAAATAGCAGCTAAATCGTTCATTGCTTTTTGTTCAAACTCCTCTTGTTTATATGAATATCGGTCTTTTTGCGTATCTGCTTAAGCATCTGGCAGGTTCTGCACACTTTTTCGGTTGTTGGCTCTCCACATTCACTGCATTCGCTTAATCCTTCTTTCTCTGCCATAGCTTCCAATGCCGGTCGGATTTTTTCGATAGATTTAAAAATTGTGAATTTTATTCCAGCATGCCTCTCTTCCATTCTATTTAGCATTACTCGAACGTCGTTTCTTAGCGCTTCAGAAGCGTATGGACATGGAACACTTTGAAACTTTACCTTTTTAACATACGCATATAGAGCTGTTTCTTTTTCTGGAATTTCGCAGAAGGGTTTTACACGTTGTACAAGTTTCGGGTATGCTTCGTCCGTGACTGGTTTTTCTCGGGCTATACGCAAAACGTCACCATGAAAGACGTTTAACAGAATTGTTTGTGTTTCATCATCCAGTGTATGAGCGGTTACAAGTTTGTCGACTTTGAGTTTTCTAGCTACCGTGTTTAATGCTCTTCTTCGCATTACACCGCAAAAGGCGCATGGTGTGGGTCCGCTGTTACCTCTTAATTTTAAATGCTTAACAATTTCGTCAAGTGTGCAACCGAAAAGTTTTTGGAAAGAAACTACGTGATGTTTGATGCCAAGTTTTCTGCAGTTTTCAGCGGCTATTTTCAAAGCTTCGTCACGGTAACCTTTGATTCCTTCGTCCACCGTAACCGCAACAAGCGAAGCCTTCGGATATTGCCGCTCCAATTTAGCCAAAATATGAAGAAGACTCACGCTGTCTTTTCCGCCGGAAACAGCCACCGCTATTTTATCATTAAAATTGAGCATTTGGTATTTGGCGATGGTTGCTTTCACTTTTGTCTCGATTGATTCAGTGAAGCATTTTTTGCAGAGTTTCTCTCCAGAGTAAGGTCTTGAGAAAAAAGCTTCTTTGCGGTTACAGGCAGTGCAGATAATTGTATTGGCGGTCACGGTTGTTTCACATATTAGTTAACTGAATTCTGCTTTAAACATGTTGTAGACGAGTAAGCCAACGTAGCCTAAAGCTGTGAAAACTGTGAACCATTCAAATATTGGATTGCGATAAACTAACACGAAAAGCAAGTTAATTGCAGCTACTATAAAGCCATAGAAAGCTATTGGTTTCATGTATTTGGGATGGGTAAACAACGCCCCGCCTAGCAGAACAAGAACTATTAGGTTAAGAAAGAAGAAAATGGAAGACCACAAACTGTGAAGACTGCTGTAATCCTCGGAGAAGACGCCAATCATAATCAGAGAGAAAGCGGCAAGAAACCCTGCTATCTGCGTACCTATTAACAAGGTTTTTCGCCACTTTTCATCCGTATACCACTTGTATAAACCGCCAAAAAATGGGAAAAGTGCTATTCCCGTGAGAACACAGCCAATATTGTATAGGATTGCACCTGATGGGTTATAAGTTGAATTTCCTAAATCGCTAAGCCAATTGTCGACTGGATTGTAAGGCGTCGGGAAGAGAGCCCACGAGGAAAACGTGAATATGCAATAAAGAAGGATGACTGGTATACCTGCGATACAACTCAATGGCAACTTTGAAAGATTCAATTTTCGCATTCAACTCCTAATCTGCAAATATGCTTGCTGTTCATATTTTGTTGCCTTTTCGCTTATAATAATTATCAGCAAATTACTAAAATAAATAAAGAGACTTGTCGTTTAAAAAGAGGCAAAACAATGACTACTAAACCTGAAAGACACGTAGAGTACCGAGAAATAGTTTATGACGCTGAACGTTGGAGTCTACTCAAAGAGTTTAGGCAAAAAGCCACGCAGTTAATGGAGGCTTTAGAAAGTTTTCATTTGGAATCCGTGGTGCATGGAAGCATTGCACGCGGAGACGTGAACAAGAAAAGCGATGTTGACGTTTTCATTCCCTCTCAAGTTTCATCTTTCACCGTGGAAACAGCGCTGGAAAAGAGGGGTATACCAGTTAATAGGCGCGTGGTTGTGCAAGCCACGCCAACATACGCCATGAAAGCCTACATCGAAATAGACGAAAACACGAGCGTCTCGTTTCCTTTAATGAAAATGCGCACAGTAGAGAGAGAATTTTACAAATTCGGCGGTGAGGCATCACTAGAAAACTTGAAAGATAACATGCGAGTTTGCGGTGTGGATAAACGTTTGATGCTCATTGAACCTACCAAAGAAGGACACAGAGAAATTATCATTATTGGGCGAGAGGAACAAATTGCCAAACTGCTTGGCATATCTGTTGAAACTGTTTTGGACCGCGTTCATGCTTTGCTGAGAAGAGATGAAGTAGGTAGAACAGGAGTTTTTATTGAAAAAGAACTTTCAAGCGACGAAACTTTTGAGATGGCTTTGAAAAGACTTGCGGACCAGAATCCCGCAGTTCGTAGGCGAATGAAATCTGTCTAGTGTATTGCAAACCGTAGTAGAGCAGCTATTCCTCCCAATGCTAAAAGTTTTTCACCAGCCTCATGCTCTGTGCTTAAGACAATTATGCTTCCGCCTTTTTGTTCAACACTTTTCATTAAATCTTCAATTAACAAGCGATTTTCGTCTGAAGATTCACGCAGCATCGTGTCAGCCAAGACGAGTTTTTCAACAGCGCTCATTTCCACTGCTTTACAAACTTCTGTAAGACCATAGGTAACATTTCCTTCACCTTTTCCAAGCCTTTTCAGAATTTCTTCCATAACTTCCGCTTCTTCCAAAATTCGAAACCGCTTCATAGTTTTCAGCAAAACGCCTGAACGCAGAGCTTCATGTATTCCTGCCACACCGCCATTGTTGACGTTTTTCACATCCACAACTGATTTAGCAACATCGGCCGCTTCATTTCTCAAGAATTTTGCAAACTCGTCTTTCACAAAACCAACACCAATAATTGCAATTGGACCGTGTAAGGCTGTCCATATTTGGCGTAGGCTGTCTAACGCTTTCTGAAAGTATTCCTTTGTTGCAGCGGTTCGTTTTTCCGCTTCAAGCTTTCCGGGAAGCTTCACACTTTGCTCTACTTTCACTTCTACGCCGTACTGGGCGGTAACGGCTATTGCGTAGCCTTCGTCGTCGATGGCAACGATTATTATTGGTTTTTCAGAGGTTCGGCTTGCTCTCTCTAACCTCTCAAGATGATGCCTTGCCCATTCCTTCTTCACGATGGTCAACGGCTTGTTTAATGCAATGTTCAGTGTATGGTGCGCGCCGTTTGGAATTATCTCTGGCGCTTCGCATATGGTTCCATGAATCCTAAGTCTGCCCAAAAGTTTGTTCCATGAGACAGAATCAACCTTCACGCCTAAGAATACTGATACTCGTTCGCCACGTTTAGGTCTCGCGTATCCTCCCTCGTCGGGCTTGATTTCTCGTGAAGTATAAGCATAAACCCTATCATTTTTGTAGATGAGGTTGTATAAATGCCAAAAATCATCAAAAGTTTCAGGAATAACCTTAACAAAGCCTTTTTTCAGGTTTTTTTCTAAGATTTTCAAAATCGCTTAGCCTCTTCGCCTTGTTTGGTTACGTGTACTAATCAGAGTTTTCTTATTAAAAAGTGTGAATGATGATTTGAAGATTTTGCAGACAGCGAAATGGAGTGTGTTTTATGTTGGTGGGGGCGGTGGTGGAGGCGGCGGAACAGCTGGTTTCGGTGGTTGTGTGGAAAGTTGTTTGACCGAAACGGCAATGGTTAAGGCCGCTGCTATTAGAATTATTATTCCTGATATGCCGAGTATTAGGAAACCGAAGAACATTACCCAGAGAGTAGCCATTATAGAGCCAGTATAAGGTAGGATTTTGCTGAGCAGCGAAACTGTTGAAAAGTTGAAGTACAAAAGACCTACAGAAAATAATATGCCTCCAACAGACAAGATAACTCCTACAATTGAACGTTTAGCTTCACCTTCTCGTGCTAAAAATGCAAAGAGAAGAGCGCAAATCGACGCCATCATCAACGTTACCGTCTCAAGAGTTGCCTCGGACAAAAGTATTCCAGGGAGAGGAGGCAAAGAAACTAACAAGATTGGAGTTCCATAGGGAACGGTGCCTATTGTGTGTAGTATATTGGAATAAGCAGCGTAAGAGTCCCGTAATGGCGCGTATGCAACAATGTATATTAGAATGATGGAGACCAACATGAGAATTGCACCGACGAGTTTTGAATCGGTTTGTTTGCCGCAGTAAGCCCTAAAACCTATCAACAACAAAATTGCTCCAACAACCACGATTATCGGATACGTCAATGAAGATGTGGGGTAATAACCGTATGGAGCATAGGCACTTGCCGCTCCGCTAACTAGGATTATGCTACCTATTCCAACGAATAAAATTATGCAAGAGAACGCTGAAACTGAAGATGAAATTGCATCAAGGCTTATGCCAAAATCCCTTGCAGATTTAGCATTTCTTATTACTGCTCCGCCCAATATAGCGCCAAAAATCACCGCTATCAAGTAGCAGACTAGTCCTGCTATGAGCCAAGGTTGAATGTAGGGCATTATAAGCGACCACATGGAAGGTGGAATTCGCGCTAGAGATTCTATCACTACAACGATTATCCCAATAAAGGTTAACAAATATCCGGCACCGAAAACAAGTGCAGCATAGTATCCAGCAGTTCTGGCTTGTTTCTCCAAAGATGAAACAGTGCTAACTTCTTCAGTCATGCAGTCCTCCACCAGACTGCTACTTTGTCCGTTACTGCTTAAAAATTTTCTCAACAAACAGTAAAGTTGTATTTTATAAGCAACTTTTTATCTACTTATTAACGGTCGTAAGGGATTTGGCAATGAAAATCGCGTTTTGGCTTTTAGATTTGAACTATGAACTTCGCAATAACACGCCTGAAATTTGGCTCTGGGGCATTGATGATTCTGAAAATCGCGTGCTCGTTATTGACAGAAATTTTGTTGCTTATTTCTATGCTGTTGTTGAAGAGGGGGTGAATCCGAAAAAGGTTGTTGAAGAAATTGAGAAAGAGACTCATGCATCCATTGCTAAACTTGAGGTTGCTGAACGCAAGTTTTTTGGAAAGCCAATTAAAGCCGTGAAAGTTTACTGCAAAAACCCTGACGATATAATAAAATATGCTAAGGTTTTTCGAAAGCTCGAAGGCGTAAAAGATTGCTTCGAAGACGACATTCGCAGTTCTATGCGCTACTTAATTGACAATAATATTGCTCCGTGCGGTTGGCATGAAGTAGAAGTAGACGAAGAAAAGAACACGCTTCATGTTCAAGCTGACAAGGTTTATACAGCAAAATCTTCTCCTAAACTCATAGAGAAAACAGAAATTCCTCAACTAAGAATTCTGGGTTCCTCGACGATATGTTATAGTCGTGAAGGTTCACCTAAACCCGACAAAAACCCTGTAATCATTATTTCAACTGCAACAAACAGCGGCGAGGAAAGACAGTTTTTGGCGGATGAAAATAAAAATGATAAACAAGCTCTACAAGCCTTCTTAAATTATGTGCGAAATTATGACCCAGACATTATTGTGGGTTACGGCACAAACACGAAAGATTGGCAATATCTCAATGAAAGATGCAAAAAGCTTGGATTGCGATTAACCGTTGATAGAGTTGGAACTGAACCTCACACAAGTGTTTATGGACACGTTTCGTTAACTGGAAGAATCAACATAGACCTATCGGATTACGCAGACGAGTTTCCAGAAGTTAAGGTTAAGACTTTGGAGAATCTAGCGGATTATCTGGGAGTTATGAAGCTTGAAAACCGCACATTAATCGACGAAATAGACTTTGCGGATTACTGGGACAACAAAGACAAGCGTGAAATTTTAAAAAAGTTCTCTTCTGACAACACCCGTTGCGTTATGGGAATAACCGAAGCCATATTAGACTTTGCAATGCAGCTTTCAAATCTTGTAGGCTTACCATTAGACCACGTGGGAACTGCGGCTGTGGGCTTCCGCGTCGAATGGTTCTTGATAAAACATGCCCAAAAAATCGGCGAACTCGTGCCCAGAAGAATTGAACAGCCATATAGACCCTACGCAGGTGCGATAGTGCTTAAGCCAGAACCTGGACTGCACGAGAACATTGCAGTATTAGATTTTAAGGCTATGTATCCAAACTTGATGATAACTTATAATTTGTCTCCAGACACGTATGTACCGCCGAAAGAGCCAATTCCAAAAACTGGAGTTTATGAAGCGCCTGAAGTTAAGCATCGATTCAGAAAAGAACCGGCAGGCTTCTATAAGGAAGTATTATCATATCTTATTAGCGTGCGGGACGAAGTTCGCAAAAGAATGAAAACTTTGAATCCTAAAAGTGTTGAATACCGTGTTTTGGACGCGCGGCAAAAGGCAGTGAAGGTAATAACTAACGCTTCTTACGGGTATGCTGGTTGGATAGGTGCAAGATGGTATGTTAAGCCCGTGGCTGAAGCTGCAACTGCATGGGGAAGATACACAATACTTAACGCGGTAGATTTGGCAAAAAAGATTGGTTTAAGGGTTATCTACGGCGACACAGACAGCATGTTCGTAAAGTACGAGCCAGAAAAAGTGGAAAAGCTTTCACGGGAAATTGAGGAAAAGTTTGGGTTAGAAATCAAACCAGACAAGATTTACGTGCGCATTTTCTTTACAGAAGCCAAAAAACGTTATGCTGGGCTTCTGCCTGATGAGCGTCTTGATATTGTGGGTTTGGAAGTTATACGTGGAGATTGGGCTGCCATAGCTAAAAAAGTGCAGGAGAAGGTTTTGGAAATAATCCTTAAAGAGCAGTCTCCAAAGAAGGCAGCCGCTTTTGTGCAACAGTGTATTTGTGAACTTCGCCAGAAACAAGTGCCATTTCGCGACCTTATAATTTGGAAAACGCTGACAAAACCTGCAGAAGAGTATGAGATTAAGGCTTCTCATGTGGAAGCAGCGAAAATTTTGAAGGAAAAGGGTTGGGAGCTTGCGGTTGGCGATAAAATAGGTTATGTGGTTGTGGTTGGGACTGGACGTTTATATGAGAGGGTCAAACCGTACATTTTTGCTTCTTATGACGAAATAGATGTGGATTATTATGTGTCAAAACAGGTTGTGCCTGCTGCTGCCAGAATTCTCGAGAGTTTTGGCATAACCGAGGAACAGTTGCTAACGTCAAGTGTTGGAGAAAAGGAGACTCGAAAACTCACGGACTTTTTCGGCAGTTAAGCTTCTTTGATTTCTGAAAAGGTCATTAATTGAACGTTTAATGGTGATTTCACAGCTTCTGATATGCGCGATGCGATTATGTTTTTTACGTTTTTTTCGCTTGCCATGTCGACGATTCTCTGTGTTATGATGCCGTCGAAGACTACTGTGTCCACTCCTTCCATTTGCTGAAGTTTTTCAGCTAGTTGGCTTACTGGCAATCGTTCTATTTGTTCTAGCTTTTCGTTGAGAAGCACAGCTTCCAATGTGCCTTCTAATTCCTTCGCAATTTGAGCTATCTCTTTAGGAACTTCAATCTTTGGTTTCTCTCTTTTCGGGGGCTTGTATACTTCCTCTATAGGAACTTTTGCTTCTAAAGCATCAAAAATTTCTTTACAGTTTAATTCTTCAACTTCTTTGCCTCTCGGCGCTCTGGCAACGTATTTTACGTTTGCAACTTGCAAGAGTTCCTTTAGGATTAGGTCTCCGCCTCTGTCGCCATCTAAGAAGGCTGTGGATTCTTTTTCTCTGGTTAGTTTTTTGATTGTTTCTGGAACTTTTGCTCCTTCTAGGGCTATGACGTTGAGTAGTCCGCATCGCATTAGGTTTATTACGTCTGCTCTTCCTTCTACAACGATTATTTCTTTGGAGCTGTCGACTTCTGGTCCTGCGGATAATTCGTCTGGTCCGTACTTTTCGACTTTGGCTATTTTGAGGGTTTCTGCGATTTCTTTGAATACTTCGTCCACGGATGGCATGGATTCGATGGTCCATTTGTGGAGAATTTCTTTGGCTCTGTCGATTATTACTTTTCTTCTTGCTTCTCTTACGTCTTCGATTTTTTCGAGTGTTACTTTTGCGGCGCATGGTCCGACTCTGTTTATGCTTTCTATGCTTGCGGCGATTAGGGCTGTGGAGACGCGGTCCATGCTTGTTGGGATTGTTATGCTGCCTGTGGTTTTGTCGTTTTTTGAGTGTAATTCGATTTCGATTCTTCCGATTCTGCCTGATTTTTGCAGTTCTCTGAGGTCGAGTTCTGGTCCGAAAAGTCCTTCTGTCTGTCCGAAAACTGCTCCTATAACGTCTGGTTTTTCAACTACTCCTTCTATTTCGAATTTTGCATGTATAACATACTTTATGGTAAACGTTTGTGATGAACCCGTAAACGTGCACCTCCAGATTATTTTATGTGAGGGTTAGTTTCACCGTGTTATGAGAGAATCTTGCTCTCAATTCACGAGATTATTATTCTAACTCTTTATTAGTTTTATGAATTACAAATCTTGCTCTTTAATGTTTCCATGTAAGCTGTTAGGCTTTCAACATCTTTTATGTCTCTGCCTACGAGGCTTAATAGCGCATTTCGATATTCAGTGTTAATTTTTATTCTGGTTTTTTCAAGTATCTGTGTTAGGCGTTTGGTCCATTCTTCTCCGCGTCTGTCGAAATCTAACATCAGAATAACTTCTCGTGTTCCACATTTTTCTATTTCTGAAACTACGTCTAGGAGTGTTTTTCCGCCGGTTTTTGCTGAGAGTATTTTTCCTTGGATGCCCATGTTTCTTAATGCTTCAATGTCTTTTTTGCCTTCCACGACTATTGGGGTTCCTTTCGCTGATTCTTCAGCTAGGCATGACAGAATTTGCAGAATTTTCTCTTCTTTTTCTTTGAGGCGTGTTGACAAGATGTTTACCTTGTTATTTGAGCTTCTTTCAGCACTTCTAAGTGTTCTTTTGCTTGTTTGTTGGTTTCGAAGTATTTTCTGATGGGGCTGATGATTTTGGAGAGTTCTTCTGCTACTGCGTTTTTGAGGTCTTGCGGGTGCAGTTTGCCTTGTGCGTAGGCTTTTTCTAGTTCCTCGTAGTTTTCGAATTCTATTGTGCCGCCGAATTTTGTTGGGCGTTCTATTTTGAATGTTTTTGTTTCGTGGAATACTACGTGTTTGGCTATGTCTAAAATGGGGTTCATGTCTACTTGTTTTTCTGGGCACCATGCTTTGCGTAGTTTTTCTTTTATTTGTTGGTCTGTGTCGTGGATGAATATGGCGGTCCATGGTTTGGATTTGCTCATTTTGCTTGCGATGACTTGTTCGAGTTTGTCTTTGGTTTTGAGTTTGACTGGTTCTGCTATGCCCATGAGCACATGGTGGTGAACTGCGACTGGTTTGGTCCAGCCCATTTTTGGGAAGATTTCTCTTGCGAGCACGTGGGCTTTTCTTTGGTCCATTCCCCCGTGTGGTATGTCGGCGCCTATTTCTTTCACGTCCACTGCTTGCATTGGCGCGTAGAAATACTGGGATAAATCGAGTTTTTCGTTTTCGCTTCTTCCCATTATTGTTAGGCAACGGAGGCTTCTGCTGAGCGTCATGTGCTTCGCGAATTTTAGTAGGTTTCGCCAGTACTCGTCGTTGTTGTGGTAAAGTTCTGAGCCTACGACGATTTTTGCTCCGGGGCAGAAGAATTTGAAGGCTTCAGCGTAGTATTTGGATGCGGAGAGGATTTTGTTCCAGTCGCCGCCGAACTTGTTGTTTATGAAGCTGTGCCAGTCGGCGAGGTAGACTTGACATTTTATTCCTGCTTTTAGGAAGTCGTTTATTTTGAAGCCGGAGATTATTAGGTTTCCTAAATGTAGCAAGCCGGAAATCTCAAAGCCTTGATAGTGTCCGGGGTGCTCGTTTGTTTGTAAAAGTTGTCTTAGTTCTTTTTCTGTTAGGATTTCTTCTGTTGGCGGCTTTTTGATTAGGTCGATTTTTGTTTCTATGTCCAATCTTTATCAACTTCTAACTTTCTATGCGGAAGAGAGACTTAAAAGTTGTTTCGCGGGCGTTTGTTTCCCACGTAACCTATCACTTAACTTCACTGTGGAGCGTTGCGCTCCTCTAGGTTAAGCTCTCTCGGCGTGGGATTTTTGCGCCCGCGCCCACCGTGTCCCATGTTTGGGTAAACCCTTCGTCATTGGCTTGTTGCCTTTGTTGGGTCCGTCTTCATGGATTTGCCGGTGGGATTTGGGAAGCTCCAGACTTTGTCATCGCCCATGGATTAGGTGGGTTTTTGAAAAGTTAAACATTACTGTCTACTGATGAGTGGTTGTTGGAAAAAATAGGTTCTTTTTTGTGACTAGACCCCCCTTATAAATAGGTTGACCCGTTAGTCTACTCTCTTCCAAGGTAATGTGTTATAGGCTATATTTCATTATTTTCTTATTAGTGGTTCTAGGTCTATTTCGAATGCTGCTGTTGGGTTTTCAAGTTCAAAGTTGTTTAGGACTTGCGGGTGAATCTCGCCTAAAACGCCCAGCTGTTTGCCGTTGATGATTATGGCGGCGGTTCTGCCTTCTAAGAAGCTTGGGTGTTTAGCCTCTTTTATTTGCCATTTCAATCCCAAATTCGCAAGAAAAGCCTCAACAATTGATTTTATCTCGGTGAAGTTCGCTGTGGAATGTGAAGCGACTGCAGCTACGTGAAGTCTCCTTTCGCACATGGTTTCTGTTCGCTTGTTTATTTTTCCAACATCCGATGCCTCGAACAATCGCTGTGGAAAGCTTTCGCTTTTGTTGTCAGCCAAATTTTTCATCAGTCCAGGCAATAGGGATTGCCGCATTATTGTATAGTCCATGGAGACTGGATTGGCAAGTTTTATTGGGTTTTCTGGTTTGGTTCGCATGTACTCGTAGTGGATGCGTTCGTTTGTAAGTGTGAAATTCATGGCTTCCAAAAAGCCTAAGCCTATCATTATTTGACGCGCAGTGTTCGCCAGTCTGTGGGCTGGATGCTGTTCGCCGACTGTTACAGCCTTAGGAATTGTTGGCTTCAGCTTGTAATATCCGTAGCCTATGGCGACTTCTTCGACTAAATCCACTTCGTGAAGGATGTCAATTCGATAAGCGGGATAAGAAACTTCCAAAACTCCTTTGCATGTTTTCTTTGCATCCAATCTGCATTTTCGCAAGCACCTAATAGTTTCTGCTTCAGAAAGCTTCAAACCGAGAAGCTCATTTGCATAATCAACTCTCAACCTCATCTTTTCAGCGTCAAGGTTCGGCGAAACCACAGTGCGATCAGAGTATTTCACGTTAACCTTTTCGAGCGTGCCGCCCATTTCCGCTAAAGCTGTGGCTAAAACATTCAAGCTTTTTTCAACAGCTTCATAGCTTGTGCCAGTAACATCCAAAAACAAGTTTCGCGTGTTAGCGTCTACTCTCGTTAATTCCCCATTTATTATCGGAGGCATCGAAAGAACAGCGCCGTCCTTGTCAATTAACAATGGATACGTTGGCGACCAGTCCACAAGATGACGATAATCCATTCCCTTCTCATGCTTCTCCAAAATCTCCTTCAAATCCATCTCTTCAGTCTTACCTAAAGGAACAAACTTCACGCTTTTAGGCTCAACAGCCGTGAAAGTGAAAGGCGGCTTGACTACGTCTAGGTTGTGAATGCCAATAGACGCTTTTTTGCGGTCTCTGCCGATTCCCCAGTGAAGGTCTTCCTGAATCTCCATCAACTCGACAACAGCGTCTTCATCAAGCTTTATGCCACGAACAACGCCCGCAAGCATGTATGGTCTAACATTGGCAACAGCTTTGTCTATGACAAGCGTGGTTTTCGGAGCGTTCAAAGTGTATTTTGGCAGTCCAGTTTCCAATTCCAAGAATCCTTTCAAAGCTCTGGCGACACCCACGTAACTGCAAAAGTCGATGCGGTTGGGGTTATACTCGGCTTTCACGTAATCTTCAGTTATCTCTTCCAAGTCGAAGCCAATCCATGGCAAATTCTTTGTCAATTCCTCAATCGTGACTTTCTTGCCCATGAATTTGGAAAATCTTTCCTTGTAAAGCGTTATCACTGGCATAATGGTGTCCTCCTAAGCCATTCAAGACGGTTACCATAAAGTGTTCTAATATCATCCACGCCAAGCTCAATCATCGCTAAACGCTCTAATCCACCGCCCCACGCAAGCACTGGATATTTGACGCCCACGGGCGCAGTGACTTCTGGCCTAAAAATGCCCATTCCGCACAGTTCCATCCACCGCTTAAGTTTGGGATGGTAAACCATTGCTTGGGCTGAAGGTTCAGTGTATGGGAAGTAGCATGACCAAAACTCCACTTTCTTCAGTCCCATTTTCGCGTAGAACGCCTTTAACGTGCCCATTAAATCTTCAAGTGTCACGCTTTTATCCATGACTATGCCTTCTACTTGATAAAATTCTGGAAGATGCTTGTACGTGACTTGCTCGTTGCGGTAAACCCTATCAACAGAAAACACTTTTATTGGCGGTTTTCGATGCTGAGAAAGATACTTTATCGTTTCAGCTGTCGTGTGCGTTCGCAAAACAAGCCTTTTCGCTTCTGCATGACTCCACTTGTAATGCCAACCCTTAGAACCCGTTGTCCAACCGTTTTCATGCGTTTTAGCAACAGCATTCACTATGCCTTTTGAAGGCAGTTTCCCAGCTTTAGGATTAGCCAAATAGAAAGTGTCCATCATCTCGCGGGCTGGGTGGTCCTGAGGCTGGAATAAAGCGTCAAAGTTCCAGAAGGCAGTTTCAACTAATGGTCCACGGATTTCTGTAAAACCCATTTCGAGAAAGATTTCGCGGACACGAGTTATAATTTGCTGCAACGGATGACTTTTGCTCGGATAAACAACTGGCCCAGGCGCGGTAACGTCGAATTTTCTCAGTTTTGTTTCACGCCATTTTCCAGTAATAATAAGTTCAGGCGTTAGCTGAGTTACTTCTTCCTTAATAATTTCTAATCCTTTTTTGACTAGCTTCTTTCCCTCTTCTGTTAGCTCCAACTCGTAAATTGATTTCTCCTTTGTTTCCATAAGCTTACGACGTTTCAGCAGGGCAACAGCGTCTTGAAGCCACTTGTCCAACCCTTCAACAACCACTGATTTTCTTTCCGCTAAAATTTCGAGAAGTTTTTCTTCATCAGTTTTAGGTGGTTTCTGAGCTAAAACATCTTTGGTGATGGCGAGCGTGCGGTTCTTTTGGTTTATCACCGCCCATTTTCTCCGCACAAGCCAACCTAACGCTACAGAAACAGTGTCAGAAGGAACCTCTGCCTCTTTCACAGCAGTAGAAATTGCAGTTTCGCAGCCTTTGTTATAAAGCACGTTTAAAATTCTGCGTTCCGGCAGCCCCTTTTTCGCGTATAATGCCCCTTCCTTGCTAAGTCCCGCGATTGTCTGCTTCTTCTCGTTTATTTTAACAAGCTTCTTTTCCTGCATTGTCAATGCTGCGCGCATTATCGCAGCGTTTGGCAGTCCAGTTTCCGCCATTAATTGTTCAACTGAAGCCTTTCCTTGGAGCTTTTCTAACGCTAGAAGTGTTTTGCGTTCGTGTTCTCTGAGGTCAACCATGCTTTTTCCCTTCATGAATGTGGCTGGGTGAAGTTTGTAATGTAGTTGTTATTGTTTTAATAAAAGTATGCGTGGTCCTCGCTGTTTTTCGGTTAGAAAACGTTTGTTTTTTTATGTAAATTGGCGAGGCATCACTTCACCGTGCATAAGGGAATGTGCAAAGGATTATTTAATGTTTATTTCGCCCTCTTATCATTCAACATTCAGAATTTCCTTAGCTTTATCGATAAACTGCTTCTTTTTGCGTTGATGCTCCTTAACAAACTTCGTAACTATGTCAATCGTTTGTTTCTTATGCTCTCCACAGAGAAGTTTCCCAGTCTTGCAATCATTGTAAACCCTTATGATTTCATCATCATCCTCGACAAAGTGGAACATGCAAACTTCGTAAACCGGACAAATCTCGGGAACCCCGCCGAGCTCACGTTGTTCCTTGATGGTTGCTCTCCCGCCAGTAAACGCATTAGAGATTCTCTGCGCAATCACTTCAGGCTTGTCATGCAAAGTAAAATAGTTCATTAGGCGCTTGCTCATTTTCGGAGAACCATCCAAACCCTTCATGAGCTTGTGATAAGTCGACGAGGGAAGAACAAAACCGTATTTCTTATAGAATATTTGAGCGAGGTCTCTCGTGAAGCGAATGTGAGGGTCCTGGTCAACACCGACTGGGATAACTGTGGGTTTTGGTCCTCCAAACTCTTCAAGCTGAGGCAAAAGAATATCTCCAGCCTGTATCAAAGCAGCCAAGTATAAGCCTATGTTGCGTTCGCCGTAGATTGCCTTCATCGTAGCCAACGTTGCAGCTCTACCAAAGACTATCGCCAAATCCTTCACATGGTTTTCTTTGGATTGACGGTAAATATACGCTTTTTTCGGGTCCAACCCAAGCGCAAGCAAATCCGCTACGTTGTCAACGGCTATTTTTTCACTTTTTTCAAACGGAACCTTGTTGTCCTCGTAGGATTCAATATCTGCAATACAATAGAACGTCTGAGCGCCTTGCTGCTGGAAATAAATGATTTCCTTCGCAGTCATTAACGTGCCAAGATGGAACTCGCCGGAAGGTTTTATGCCGCTTAAAACTGCAAATTCCTCATGTTTCTTCATCGCATTCAGTATTCTTTCGAAGTCGCGGTGTCCGAAAACTACGCCACGCCTCATGTAAAGCGAAGGATTAGGCACTTTCGATAGAAACGGCTTAAACGGCTCAATTCCAAACTCTTTGTATAGGCGTTCGTAATCTGCAATCACGCTTGTTCCGAAGGGGTCAAGCACCGTTTTCTTGCTAGGGTCTTGCTGCAAGAGTTTCTCCTCCATAGGCGTTAAAGGAGCATATAAACACTAGAAGGTTTTTAAAGTTAAGTGCATACGCTACAAAAACAGAGAGAATTTTGGCAAGCGTTAATGCCAGTCCAACGCATTCCCCATCTAAAATGCTTTCAAGTGACGTTTAAACTTTCTGGAAGAATACTCCATGCGCTGGCTTGTTTAGAGCAAACCGCGTTTACGCAACATTTCGGCGAACTCTTCCTTTGAAGGAATCACAGAATCCTTAACCAGCTCCGCAGTTATTTTACTAACCATTTCCATGGCGCCTCTGTATTGCAACGCCTTAAAAAGCGAACCATCCAACTTCACAATCTTGTTGAAGTAAAGCGACTCCAAAGATTTTCTACCCGTAACCACCTCAACAGATAATTCATAAGTGGGAATTTCCACAACAAAATCACTTATTTTCCTATGTTCTTCAATTTCACTGGAAGGCACATGTTTTCTTTCAATAAGCTCTCCATTCTCAAACTTTGAAAACGTAGCAAAAGGCAATTCTTTAACGATAACCAGTGTTTTCCAGTTCATTCCCTTGACTTTTTCTCGATACTCCACATTAGCGTTTATTCTTTTCTTCAGCTCATCTGAAAATTCTGGAGATTCATACTTGAATGACATGAGTGTCTTGTTAGGACACGGGATATTTGAATCTTATGAGTACTTCCGATTAATAGAAATTGTCCACTGCACGAAAACGTCATAACAAAACTTAATAGATGTTTAAAAATACCAATAAAACGCAAACTTCGAGTATGCTTGTTTGAGGTAATAGCCATGTCTGAAAAGGTTAACGTCAATCCTTCCTCAGCTTCCAGACTGCTACATCCAATGCACACAGTGCTTGTTTCCTGCATTGACAAAAGTGGAAAACCAAACATTATAACCTTGGCGTGGGCAATGCCAACATCAATTAATCCGCCATTAGTCGCAATAAGCATCTCGCCACGAAGACACTCACACAGCCTAATTGAAGAAACAAAAGAATTCGTCGTCAACATCCCAACAATTAACATCCTAAAAGAAACGCTGTTCTGCGGCAGAGTCAGCGGCAGAGAACATAACAAGTTCAAAGAAACCGGCTTAACGCCTTTACCAGCGAAAAAAGTGAAGCCGCCAGCAATAAAAGAATGCGTGGCACATTTGGAATGCAAACTTCACAGTCAATTTACAACTGGCGACCACACAATATTCATCGGCGAAATAGTCGACGCCTACGCAGATGCTGATGCCTTCACTGAAACATATAGCCTAGAAAAAGCAAAAATGGTATTCCACCTAGGCGGAAACGAGTTCGCAACGCTTGACCCTAAAGTGTTAACGCCTAAACTATGAATGTATTGCTAAACTAGAACTGGTAACTTTCGCCAGGCTTAAGCACCACCACTTTCACTTTAGGCATTTTCTCTTTAACAATTTTTCCAAATTCGTCAGCTGATTGCGCCAGAACCGGAAACGTCTTATAATGCATCGGAATGACCGCTTTAGGTTTAAGCATTTTAACAGCCTCCGCTGCTTCCTTAGCACCCATAGTATAATAGCCACCTATAGGAATCAAAGCCAAATCAAGCTTGTATAACTCGCCGATTAAGCTCATGTCTCCAAAAAGCCCCGTGTCCCCCGCATGATAAACTCTTTTGCCTTCACCCTCAATTATAACACCGGTCGGCGCACCACGCGAATCCGTATGCAACGCTTGAGTTATCAGAAATCTTATTCCTTTGACTTCCACGCTCCCGCCAATATTCAATCCTTCCACGTTTTTGACACCGTTTTCTTTTGCAAAATCGCCAAGTTCAATGTTAGCCACAAAAGTCGCACTCGTCCTCTTGCAGATATTTATTGCATCGCCTAAATGGTCCCCGTGGTCATGCGTAACATAAACTATGTCCGCTTTAGTTATTTCCGAAGCCTTAACTGGCGATGTTGGGTTTCCATCAAGCCATGGGTCAACCAGAACAATTTTGTCAGCAATTTCAATTTTGAATGCCGCATGCCCAAACCACGTTACTTTAACCAACCATTTTTCACCTCGCCACTAAACCCTTTTAAATTATAACATGGTTAGGCGTTATTAAAAGTAAAGTGTGAAATCAATGAGTAAATACGATAAAGATGCCCTTGAAAAGCTTCAGCTTTCTGGAAAAATTCTCCGCGAAACACGAGAGGAAATGAGAAGTTTCGTTCGCGAAGACATGCCTATAATAGAAATCTGCGAGAGAGCCGAAGCGCTTATACGAGAAAAAGGTGGAAAACCAGCGTTTCCATGCAATGTTTCAGTGAACGAAATAGCTGCACATTATACGTCACCGCCAAACGACACCGCAAAAATTCCAAAAAACTCTATTGTCAAAGTTGACATTGGCGCTCACGTGGACGGTTACGTAACTGACACCGCATTCACAGTATCCTTTAACCCAGAACATGAAATTCTTGTAGAAACGGCTGAACAAGCCTTGAAAGCGGCTATAGACAACATTCGCCCAGAAATACCCACTTCAAAATTAGGCGAAATCATCGAAAAAACCATAAAATCACGCGGCTTAAAACCAGTCTCAAACCTAACGGGGCACTCAGTAGGACGATACTTGGTGCATGCTGGCACTTCTGTGCCGAATGTTTCACAGTTGTCTTTTTCAAAAATCAAGTTAGGAGGAGTTTACGCTATTGAACCCTTCGTGACTTTACCAGACGCTGTGGGACGCGTTGAAGATGGCGATGAAGCCACAATCTTCCGTTTTCTTAAAGCTAAATCTGTAAAAAACCCGTATGCAAAAGAGCTTATGAAGTATATCGAGGAAAACTTCAGAACCTTGCCCTTCGCTGAACGCTGGTTGGAAGGTGTGGTGCCAAATGAGCATCATCGAGACGCGTTTCGAGAATTATTAGCTTCAAAAGCAATCATGAGCTATCCAATTTTTGTTGAAATAAGCAGAAAACCCGTGGCTCAAGCAGAACACACCGTCTTAATAGTGCAAGAAGGCTGCGTCGTCCTAACCTAAGGACTCAATTTTTCTTTGACTTCCCTATAAATTGCCGTTATCAACATTTTGTCATTACATTTTTGGCAAGGCTCAACTTCTTTGAAGATGTAATCGCCACGCTGAAATTCTCTTACACTTTTGAAACCGCACTTTCGACATTCAATTGTAGTCGTCACGGGCGGAATCTCAATTTTTAAGCGCATGATTCGTCTTCTTGTCTGAAACAGCACGTATGTAGATAAAGCTACTCCCAAGAAACCCACTAATAAGAAGTATCCAGCTAAAACTTCGTTGCCGCTTCCAAAATAGGCAAGCGCAACCATTAACGCGCTCAAAGACAACGCTAATCCTATAAAGATTATTACCAACACAAACGATGAAATTTTAGTTGACGAGTTTTGTGGTGTTCTACTCATTCCATTTGCCTCCTCACTGCCCAATGCCTATCGTGTTACCGACACCCGCAATTATCACCTTGTCACCCTCTTTGGTCTTCTCCAAAATGACCTGCTTTATTCTCTCAATAGTCTTATCCACCGCGTCAAAGATTTCCTTGCGCATGGGCGAAACTGCATCGCCAATGTCCTCTTTGACTATTACTGCATTTATTGGTATTCGATACTTCAAAAGTGACTCTTCGATTTTGAACTGGTCAACGCCTGGTCCGCCTATCGCCGCGCCGACTCCTTCAGCAACTTCGCCGATTTCTTCGCCTTCAAGCTTCATGGCAGCATCAATCATTATTACTGTGGCAATCTTTCCTTCATTCTCTTCAATAACCGTTCTTATTCCATCTCCAATTTTGCCAACGTTTCCACCTGGTCCCTCAGCTTTTATCACATAGGCTGTGCGTCCTTCTATCGGCACGGTCGCGACAACACAATCCTTAGGTATTTTCCTTTTCTCATGTCCATACATGAGTTTTGCAGCCACTAATGCGCCGGCGCCGTCGCCGATTGGTTGTCCGTAAGCGAATGCTTTTAACGCGCTTGCGTAGGCTTCTGCTTCTCGCATGACGAGGGGCAGTATCATTTGCAACTGCATTATAATGTAGAGGCTAAGCGTCTTTTTGCCAAGCAAGTAATAGTGCCTTATCACCTTGTAAATGTAGTTTAACGCCATTGCCGCTTCAAGAGTGTTTTCTAAATTGTTAACTTGCGTCTCGTCTGCAGCGGGAGCCATAAACTTCACTTCGTCTTTAAACCGGACATCCCTAACGTCAAGTATGTGCTCAAGCTTCCAAACAACACCTGCTGGGTCAAGACTTTGAGGCGATATTGTGAAGTACTCTAGAAATCTGTCAACCCTCACGGTTGGGTCCACTTGCGGTTTTCCAATCTCCTTTATTGTTTCTATCGCGGTTTTTCGTCCTTCATCCTTTATGTACTTCAATTTATAAAGTGACCCTTCAACTTCCCTAATCATAACATACATTTGAATTCTCTGTCCATAAAAAATGAAAATTATGAAGACGACATAGAAAAGTATGTTAAGAATCCAGGAGAACTCTCCAAACGGTTCCTGCGCAACCGTATTTTGAAGACTGGAAATCACTGCGAATATGTTCACATGCTCACCTTTCGAAAAGACTAACAAACGCTTAGTTATAAATTTTAGGTAATTCTCCTCCAAATTAACAGATTAAATTATAAAAGGGGCAGCCAGCTTTCCCGGGTTCGCGTGGCCTAAGACCACACTACAGCCGAGAACGGAGCGCGGTTTAACTTCCGAGTTCGGAATGGGATCGGGTGGGTCCCGCGCCCTATGACCGGCAAACCCCAGAATACACGTTAAGCTTATGCTCATTAACTTTTCGCTTTTGACAGGCTAACTTTCTTCTTTTCGTATGGCTTCCCAGATGCCGAATCCGCCTACAGTTTCGGGGCGTTCGACAGGATTGTACCATGTTTTCTTCGTGCCAATTTTTGCCCGCATTTTCCACCCGAAAGATTTGGGTTCTTTCTCTATTGCTTGCAAAATTGCTTCGATCTTTTTGGTTATTTCTTGTCGATCTTTTTCCTCGATTTTTTTGGGGTCGATGTCTGCTTCTGGTCCGAGTTTGTCTATTTCTGTTAAGAATTTTTTGAGGTTTTTTAGGTTGGTTGTGGCTGTGTACCAGAATCCCCAGTCTTGTGACAGGGTTTTGGCTATGTACGCAGAGTCTATGCATTCTTTTTCGCTTTTTTCTTTAACCTCATGTGCTTTCAACAAGAGTAAGCAGTCTTTTAGGTCTTTAATGCTGAAGGCTTCCCACATCTGTATTTTTTCAAGAAGCATGTCTGTTGCCGTGATTGTTGGGTATTCCAGTTCAAGTCTTCCTTTGAAGTCTATTGGGTGGTTTGCCACCATTAGTTTGTCGAAGAAAACGTCAACGTAAAACCAGCCTTTGGGATGGTAATATATTTGTCTGTCAGAAGCTGCTGAAGAGAGTGTTGCTCTTCGTTTTGCGTAGCCGATTTCTCCAAAAAATTCTTTCACTTTCTCTCTATGCTTGCCATAGGACATGAAGTCTATGTCGCTGTATTCTTGACCTTGGACAACGCCTGTTCCAACTCTTCCCAGCTTGATTGTAAAGTCTCTGAAACGTCGGCAGCGTATGGCTATTCCTAACCCGCCCATAATTCTTAATGGTATGCCTTTTTGGTTGGCTTTCTCAACTATCGTTTCTGCTTCTTGCATGAAAACTTCGGTTGGAACTACATCTTTCCATTCTGCTGGTAATTCTCTTTTAATTTCCTTGTCCAATAGCCAAGCCATTAGGCGCTGCCTCTAACCTTCTATTCTCTGCAGCCTAGTTAGCTTGTCTCCTTTAAATTCTATAAAGAACGCTCGTATTATTCCTTCGGCGTATTCGCTTCCCGGGTTAACGCAGTGTGTCCTGCCTATTTTTATGCAACCCGCAGATTCATGTATGTGACCATGTAAGCCCAAGAAGGGCTGATATTTTTCTATCATTTTCCGTACAGCCTTTGAGCCTACTGGAACCATCACAACGCTTCCGCTCCGTATGATTGGATTCAAATCCTTATCCAACAGTGGCGCTTCGTCTATTTTGGATTCAAACGGCGGAGCATGAAAGTTGAATATAGCGTTTTTCACGTCTGTCAACTGAGAAATGTATTTTTCAAGTCTTTCTTCAAGCTTGTCTTCTTCCTCTTCGCGTGCCGTTTTCCATGGACTGGGGTTAACCCAACCGCAGCTTACCATCTCGTGAGATTCGTCTATTTTGATTACTTTGCCTTCTCCGTTGATTACGCTCTTGTGTTTTTCGATTAATTCGTCCACTGGAAATCTGTCATCATTTCCAGGGCAAACAACCACTTTTGTTTCGCTTGGAACTTTTTCCGGGATGAGGTCGAACCATCGTTTCAGCGTTGATATCATAACGCTGTGGAAGACTTCGTCTACTTTTTTGGGGTTTCTAGTCATTTCTTCATATTCACTTTCGTTGGTAACGTGTGGATAGTAGCCTATTCCCCTAATGTCTTTGAACGCTTTCTCCAAACCAGCAGAGTCTGTAGTGTGGGTTCCACCCATAAGATAATAAGTGTACTTTCCGTCTTTCTGCTCAACGATCGGAACAATCATTTTTCCAGTTAAATCTCCGCCGCAAATAGCCACATTGACTTTGAGCATGGCAGAAGCGTTTAGGAATTTTCTCCAAGACCCTTCTGACCCGTGCATGTCTGTGGCAAAAAGTATCTTAGTCGTCTCTTCTTTCTTTCTTCCAAACAGAAAGCTCAATTACGCATACTCCATCAAATTCAACGTGTTTTTAATATCGCCGAGTTATTTAAAATATACGTTACCATGGAAAGTTTTAAATGCTCTCAGCATTAAAACATTTGAGATTGGGTGCATTATAAAAAATGGCCTCAAGTAAGCCTGGACTTTTTGCTAGGGAAGCAACTGGACTCGTAAGGGAAATCGGCTTTACGTTGGGTGTCATCATAATCCTCAGCCACGTGGTCGGCTTAGGCTGGCAGAAACGCGCATTCCAATTCACTGGACCGATGCCAATGCCAACAGACATGATGCCACTTGGACTTCCAGCGATATTCTGGGCATTCCTAATCTGCGGCTTCATCGTGCTTATCACTGGCTACGCAGCGGGCTACGTTGCAGCAGCGATGCCAAGATCGGGTGGTGGCTACGTTACAATATCAAGAGTTATACACCCATCGGTAGGCTACATGTCCGGATGGCTAATGTTCCTTGCGGAAGCGTTTAGCTACGGGTTAATCGGCGTTGCGGTTTTTGAGGGGATTGAAATATTCTTTGGCATCGCAATGGCACCAACCGCTTATGATTTTGGCCCTATCGGACGGTTCCTCGGAGGTCTAGTGATAGTCTGGATATTTGCTATTATCGCGCTTCTGGGAACAAAACTCTATGGGCGATTAATGGAAGTAATATTCTACATACCCGCAGCAATTACAATAATCTTCTTTGCAATGTGGATAGCGGGTGCAATGAACCCTGCCGCTGTCGCAACTGGTGTGGAAAATGTTATGGGGGCCCCTCCAAGCACATTCGTGTCGGTTGCAAATGCCACTGGTATGACAGCCAATCCTGTCGGCTTCTTTGATGCTTTCTCAGTTGCGCTTGGTGGAGCCTTTTGGGCGTATATGGGTTGGTACGCAACAACCTTCTTAGCTGGTGAAGTTAAAGAGGCGAACAAAAAACTTCCTCAAGTGCTTTTGGTTGCTGGTGTTCTCATAATGGTAGTTTATCTGTTGGCTTCATCGCTTTCAGCCATCGCAGCAATGAATGTGGAGCCTTACACGGATAGTGAAGGGCATCAGTGGAGCTTTTTCCAAGCATACGCTTGGTTAAGTTACCCGCCAAGCAGCCTTAAAGATAGTGTTGTAGCCGCTAGAGATGCTGCTATCCCCAATTTCAAGGGTGCATGGAGTACAGGAATTGCATCTATCATTGCTAATGGCATGGGTATAAGCTGGCTTCCAGCGCTTATAGCAATAGGTGCTGTACTCTGGGTTGCTAACGACATCCCACCATTCCTACTCGTCGCTTCTAGAACCTTCTTCGCCATGTCATTTGACAGAATGATGCCAGAAAAGTTCTCCTACGTCAGTGAAAGATGGCACGCCCCCGTGTGGGCAATTTTAATCACAGCTATCTTTGCCATTCCAGCATGCATGGCAGAGGCTGACTTTCCGGCAGGAGCAACAAGCTATTTGGCTTTTGCAGGTGTCGTTGGAACAGACATATTTGACGCGTTCTTCCTAACAATGTTCTGTATATCATGCATGTTGCTTCCGCTAGAAAGAAAGGAAATCTACGACCGTGCAGCTGTCAAGCATTCGATAGGTGCAGTTGTCACCTTAGGATTTGTTGCAACACTTGGCGGAGCCTTCTGCCTTTACATCTTCATCAAAGAGTCACCGTGGATATGGTCTCTGTTTACAACCGGAGCAGCAACTGCAGACATAATAAGTGCGATTGGGTTCTTCGGCTGCATAATCGCGGGAATACTGTTGTATATAGGGTTTATGTACCGCAACACAACAAAGGGCGTTGACATGCGGACGCTGTACCTCAGCATCCCACCAGAATAGCCTTAAATATCCTCCCTCTTTTTATTTTTACATTGCCATTGGTGCTTAAAAATTGTATGAACTTAACTTTATCGTTGACATGGTGGAAGAACAAATAGCTAAAGGACATTTAAGATGGCTAGCTAACTTCAACGAAATCCACAGAGACTATAAACTCGGCAACATAGTTTTTCCAATTTATGCTTCAGGGAGCCTTCAGGAGAAAGGATTCTTCCTTTCAAAAATATTCTCAGCCTTGGTGACGCCAAAATACAAGATTAACTTTTTCATTTACACGTCTCCAACGGTAGATGCCAAATCTTTTAGAGAAATGATTATTTCGTTGAAGAGCAAGTTTGGTGAAGACGAATGGATTTTTCTAGGCTTGGTCCAAAGTCAACCATTTGACAAAGCAGTGAAAAATGCAATAAACGATTTGGTTGACAAAAATATTGGTGTTGTCGCCTTTAGTCTTGCATCCAAAGAAAATGTCACATCCAACAACGTCCTAGGAAAAGGACTTGCTAAACACCTCAAATTGACAGAGGCAAAGTTTGAAATTTTCGACGTGCCTAACTATATGAAAAGCTTCATTATACTTCTTGGATTGGGTGTTCTATTTTTAGTGGCTATTGCCCTCGCTGGGTGGCCTCAAGCCATTCATCCTTTAACCCTTCTGGTAGTAACGGGCTTATCTTTAGTGGGGGGTTACCGTCTTTACAAGAGTAACTACCACACTATTCTTTTGTTGAACAGTCAAGGATTCACCATTCAAGAAGGAAAAACAGTGAGAGAAGGAAAGTGGTCAAATTTCAAGGAAGCAACAATGTATGTCACTCCAAAACGTGAAGTTTGCATAAAACTATATTCGGAAAAAGAGACCGTGGAGCTGCCGATTTCAAGAGCGGGAATGTCCCGAAAAGACACCTACAACACAATAAAGCAGCTGATACGCAAGAAATAGCCTTACTATTCAATCATTGGTGTTTCCACAGCAGTATTCCACCATGGCTTGTCCCATTTTTTGTCAACCTTAGGCAAATACTTCAATAACTCGTTTATTCTGTTAGAAATGGTTGCAATGTCACCTTTCTTTAACCATCTTTCCATAAGTTCAGTTTTATCCGCCAAGTTCTGAAGATTGAGTGTTACGGTTAACGCGAGTTTCTTATCTCTTTCCAAAGCCTTCCTCATCTTGCTGGGGCTGATTTCGTCTTTTCCCTCACCTATAGCATGGTCTAAAAAAATTGCGCAGACATCTTTCGCGTCTTTCTCTTCCATTCCCAAAACAATCTTGTCTGAAGCGTAGTGTTCGTATGGTAAGATTCTGAATTCTTGCTTGTGCTCTTTTAGTAGGTGAGCATCTGACTTTGGATGGTCCATGATGAACTGTGACTTAGAAAGTATCAAGTTTTCCAAACCGATTGTGCACAAGTTTTCTCTGCAGTTTTCAAAGGAGTCTTTAACTTCTATTCGGTGACGCAAGTCTATATAGTCACAGAAAATATCGAGAACGGTAACTGTGGGAAGGCCTTCTTCGGTGATGCCGTTTATTGTTCTAATTCGGTATCGCTGACCCTGTCTCATGGCATTGAAAAGCACGTCGCCTTTTGTCCGAAAATACTTAAACTGTGTTCCAAAAGCCTTGTTCATGTTCAAAAGAAGCTTGCAAAAGTTCATTCCCTGTTTTTTGGGGATTATAAAATCTGTATCCTTTATCGCTCGCGCTAATGGACCGCCAGCATTTGCGCTTTTGCAGAGAATTTTGACTGCTGCTCCTCCAAACAGCAAGGCGGGAATAGGATTGTCGCTGACTTTTTTCTCAAAAGCTTCGGGGTATAACTCGTGAAGTTTAGGCGCGTTTATGGTCGCCCAAAGGGTTACCATGGCGCTTTTTAGTGGGAAATAGTTGAGGTCGATATAGGAGGGCAAACCTATTTTTTCTCTCAATTCATCTGGGTCAACGTTGGAAGTTAACGGCAAATCCACTTCGTAAGAAGTGCCGTCTATCTCTTGGTAAAGAACACATTTCTTTCGCGCATATCCGCCTGACTCGTTTCCCGTTATAAATGCCCTCCACAAACACACACGTTACCAGAATCAATCATAAATACTTTAAGATAATTAGGCATCAGCACATTTAACACATAGACCTTTCTAACTATTCTAAAAAGAGCGTAGGAATAACGCATATATCTTATCCTCTACAGTAAATTTAATGCCACAAACACAACGGGGCTGTAGTCTAGGAAGGTATGACGACGGGCTCCAGAATGCAACAAACGGGTTTGCGGACCGCCCGAAGCGGAATGAAGAAGTTCTGGAGCGGTCATAGAGAAACCCGTAGGAACAGCCAAGCGCTGTCTCCGGGGAAAGGTCGTCGGTTCAAATCCGGCCAGCCCCACCACAATGAGGGTTCTCAAGGAAAATTTGTGGCAACTTTTTTAAAGCCCCCCCTAATTGCTTAACTTTTGGTGTTGAAAAGTTGAGTTTGGCTGTTGACGCGGTAGATGTTGCTAAAGTCTTCGGCGAAATTCGCGCAGTGGACGGCTTAAGTTTTAATGTCAAAAACGGAGAAATTTTTGGGCTTATTGGTCCAAACGGAGCTGGAAAAACAACCACACTGCGCATAGTTTCAACTTTGCTTTTACCAACATCGGGCGATGTGAAAATTTTCGGATTAGATGTGGTTCAAGAAGCAGCTGAAGTGCGCAAAATTATAACTTATCTTCCCGAAGAAGCAGGCGCTTACCGAAACCTCTCCGGATGGGAATATCTGGAATTTATGGCTAAATTTAACACCGGAAGCAAGGATGAAGCGCAACAAATGGTTAATGAAGCGGCTGAAATAACTGGTTTGGGCGAACGCTTGAAGGATAAGACTAAAACTTACAGCAAAGGAATGAAAAGAAGGCTTCTCGTGGCAAGAGCCTTAATGAACAAGCCTAAACTCGCCATTTTGGACGAGCCTACCAGCGGGTTGGACGTTCTGCACGCGTTTCATGTTAGGGAAATAATCAAACGTTATGTGAAAGAGCATGGCGTAACAGTTTTGCTTTCAAGCCACAACATGCTCGAAGTTGAACACGTATGCGATAGAGTCGCGTTAATAAACAAGGGCAAAGTCATTGCTGAAGGAAAACCCAGCGAACTGAAAGAAAAGTTTGGAAGCGCAAATTTAGAGGAAGTTTTTGCGAAGGTGATTGGACTTGCTTAAGGGATTCGAAAACTTTTTGCTTAAAGAGCTTAAGGAGCTTGTTCGAGACCCCAAGATACTGTTGGGGATGATAATTGTGCCGTTGTTAATGTTTCCAGTGTTAGGCAGTATAATGGGTTATTCCATACAGTCCGCTCAAGAGCAATCTCAGAAAGCAACAATTCTCGTCGTAAACAATGATGAAGGAACCAATTCAACCTCTCTAATAGCGTTTCTCAATTTTTCAGCAAGGGTTTCTGTTGAAAACAATAAAGTTCTTGATAATAACACGATTCTGGAACTGTTGGCAAAATACAACACAACATATCTTATTGAAATTCCAAAAAATTTCAGTGCAAGAATGGAGGAGCACGAGAGTAACCCAAACGTAACTGCTTATGTGAGATTTTACGGAGCCTTTTCTGGAACCAGTCTCTTTGAAAATATTGGTTCTTCAGTAATTGACAGTTTAATCTATCAATTTAACAGAGTACAAGCTCCTGATTCTGTTGCCATTACCAAATCAACCATAATTAAAGGAAACGTCGTAGAAGGCGTTGACCCAAACATGCTGACCAACTTAATGTATTCTCAAGCAATAGCCATGCCAATCACCATTATGATTCTGCTTACCTACTCCATGCAAATAGCTGCAACCTCTGTAGCAATGGAAAAAGAAGAGAAAACATTGGAGACGCTGTTAACTTTGCCGATGGACCGCTTTGCAATTCTCATGGGAAAATTGTCAGGAACAATTCTTGTGGCAGGCATAGGCGCCTTAGCATACATGGTTGGCTTCAACTATTACATGGGCTCCTTCATGGCGATGGTTCCTGCTGGCACGTCTCTAGACCTAGCCGCTTTGGGACTTGTTCCGTCAGTTTTTGGTTATTTGCTCTTGGGAATTTCGCTTTTTGTCACTTTGCTCTCTGCGTTGGCGTTGGCAGTTATTGTGTCTGCGTTTGTAGAAGATGTGAGAAGCGCGCAGTCCATAGTCGGCTACATTTATCCCTTAATATTCATTCCAGCGCTTGCCCTAATGTATCTGGACATTAACACTTTGCCTCTCGCGTTGAAAATTCTTCTTTACGCTATTCCCTACAGCCACCCAATTATCACATCAAAGGCGGTTATAATGGGCGACTACTTAACCGCCACAATTGGCATAGTCTACGTTACCGCTTTCACATTAGTCGTAATGTATGTGGCTTCACGATTATTCGCAACTGAAAAAATCCTTACAGCAAAACTAAAGTTTAAGGGATTAAGAAAGCATGAAAAGACACCTAAGGAAGAGTTTCAGTAAAGCTTTTCCAAAGAAACGTAAACTTGTAACAGGTGAGAACGATTGGGAATTCAGCAAATCGAAGTTTACACAGTTACCCTAAAATATAAAAAACCTTTCAGAATCGCCCCAGGCGCAAGCACAGAAAGCCACAACATAATCGTAAAAATACTTACAGATTACGATGTGATTGGGTGCGGAGAATCCTCACCGTCTAAACGGGTAACTGGCGAAACCCCAGAAACAGTAGTAAAAGTTCTGGGCAAAATTGCTCCAAAACTTGTTGGCATGTGCCCACTTAGAATCGAACAGGACGTGGAAATAATGGATTCGCTTGTGAAGGATAATCCAGCCGCAAAAGCAGCCGTCGACATTGCATTATATGATATTCTAGGAAAAACTTGTCGCAAACCCCTCTACAGAATAATGGGTGGATACCGCACTGAAGTCTTAACCGACTTGACACTAAGTATAAAATCGCCTAAAGAAATGGCTAGAGACGCTGTTAAAGCCGTCAGAAAAGGGTTCAAAGCCTTGAAGGTGAAGGTTGGAGTAAACCCAAATGAAGATTTTGAACGCATAAAACTAATTCGAGAAGCAGTAGGCACGGAGATACTGTTAAGAATTGATGCCAACCAAGGCTGGACACCAAAACAAGCAATAGAAGTCCTAAACAAAATGGAAAAGTTTAACATTCAATTTGCTGAACAGCCAGTCTCAGCTGAAGACATCAAAGGCTTAAGAGAAGTCAAGAAAAACTCGCCGATACCAATAATGGCTGACGAAAGCATACACTCACCAGAAGATGCCTTACGTCTAATACAAGCTGAAGCCGTAGACTTAATAAACATTAAGCTGATGAAAAGCGGCGGAATACTGAAAGGCAGAAAAATAGCCGAGATTGCTGAGGCAGCGGGCATACCATGCATGATTGGATGCATGGGCGAATCGGAAATAGGCATAGCAGCTGGAACCCACCTAGCCGCTGCAACAAAAAACATACGATACGCAGACCTTGACTCCGACATTTTAATGAAAGACAAACTCGCGAAAAAAGGCGGAACAAAAGTGAAAAATTCAATGCGAATTTTCCCCAAAGAAAACGGCTTAGGCATAAAAGAGTTAAATGAACAAATGCTTGGAAAGCCGAAAATGATTTACAAGTAAGTTAATTATTATCGTGGATAGGAGCAAAATAGCAAATGGTCTCTCTTAGGGCTTTAGCGCCTTCATTAACCAGAATAACAATAGCCGCAGCAGTTGGCGCTGCCTTACATATCGGTCAAGGCAACCCAGATTTGATAGACGCGAACGCCGTAAAATTTTCCAGAGCCGTATTAACGCAGACAGACGTAGAAGGAGAAGTCATCTCATGCGAAGGACCCAAAGATAACGCCCCAGCATTCCTAAAAAGAGAAAAAGTGGGAACAGGCAAAGGACCAAAAGTCGAGTTTGTCGTAGACCCAGTTGACGGCACCACCGCTGCTTCCAAAGGCAGAAAAGACGCCATCTCCGCGCTCGCATGCGCGCCTGCTGGATGTTTTCAAGTGCTTCCAGACGATGGATACTATTTCAAAGTGGCAACAGACGATCATTCTGCTGGAAAACTTTCTCTGGACATGAGTGTTGAAGAGATTGTGCGAACAGTAGCTCAAGAAAAAGGCTTGCCTCTCGAAAACTTTACAGTAATAATGTTAGAACGTGAAAGACATGCAGACATTCTTAGCATTCTTAGAAAATTAGGCGTACGGATAATCCTCATTCCAGACGGCGACATCGCAGCAGCAGTCGTCACATGCATCCCAAGCTCAGGCGTAGACCTCCTTATAGGCGCAGGCGCCGGACCAGAAGCAACAATCGCTGCAACCGCCGTTAAATGTTTAGGCGGCACAATGCTCGTGAAAGTGTGGGAAGACAAAAAAGACGACCCCAAAAGGCTGGATAGACTAAAAGCGGAAGGCGTTGATGTAGAAAAAACATATACAGAAGATGAACTAGCTAAAGGTAACGAGTTGGTTTTCGCAGCTTCTGGAGTGACAAAAGGCGAACTCCTAGATGGCGTGAGATTCGTTAAAAACGGAGCAATTGTCAGTTCTCTCTGTATAAGGTTGCCAAGCGGAACAATAGAGAAATCCGAAACAAACCTACGATTCAAAGGTCACCCAGTCTATAAACACTTTTTAACTTAAAACGCAGCGGAAAAATGGGGCTGCCCGGATTTGAACCGGGGTCTAGAGAGCCCAAGTCTCCAAGCCTAGACCAAGCTAGCCGACAGCCCCATGGATAGTTTGGTGGGTAAAATAGAATTCTAGAGGATAAATTTAAAACATTCTCTCTAAAAGAAACGTGAGTAGAGGTTTTGTTATCTTTTTCTTATGCTGCACTGGAGGACTTTTGGGCAGACTAGGCATTCGTCTGGAATTGAGGCGTTTTTTGGAATGGCGTTTAAGAATCCGAAGTAGTGGGCGCATTTGGCTGGTGAGTCGAAGACTTTGGGATATTCTGTTGGTTTGACGCTGACGATTTTCATGTTTTCTACTATTATGTCTAGTTTTGAGTTGCAGTATGGGCATGCATAGTAGTTTTGTCTGGGTATTGTGGATGAGTCAGTTAGGACGGTTGGTTTTTCGAATTCTTTTCCGCATCCTTTGTATGGGCATTTGAGTTTTTCGTCGTGTAGGTGGAATGGAGGCATGACTCATCCTTCCAGAATATTCTTACAAAATGTATCTTTAATATTAATATTTAATAAATATTTCTGTTCACCCGCACAACAAAAATACACGAACGTAAAAGCCTCGGCCGGGCTTTGATCCCGGGACCTACGGTTTACGAGACCGTCGCTCTACCGAGCTGAGCTACCGAGGCGTCTGCAACTAATGAGGGAAACTGTTATTTTTAAGATGTTCGGAATAGCCTTTTCTAGGCAGTGTCTCCTATGAAAAACTCCAATTTGTTAAACACTATTTTGACAAGAACTTCTATCAGAGATTTTGACAAAAACAGAAAAGTTCCAGAAGAAATTCTTAAGCAGATTCTGCTTGCAGGAATTAGAGCGCCGTCTGCTGGAAACATTCAACCCAGAACGTTCATAGTTGTAAGAGGCGAAGTTGTTAAAGAACAATTGTATGAACTCTGCGAAAATCAAACGTTTATGAAAGACGCTCCAGTGTGGATTGTGGCATGCCTTGACCTTCATCGGCATTTAAAAGCTGCAAAACTAACCGGAGTAGACTACGATTTTACTGGCATTCTTCCCTACACTTTCGGAGTTTTGGACACTGCTTTAGCACTTGAAAACATGGTTATCGCCGCAGAAGCTTTGGGTCTCGGCAGCGTAATAATTGGGTCAGTGATTGAGCATCCGCAGAAGGTTAAGGAAATTTTGAAGTTGCCAACGCATTGTTTGGCGCTTAGCATTTTGTGCATGGGTTATCCTGTGAGAAAGCCTGGTATAAGGGGGAAATGGAGTTTTGACGTGATAGTCTGCGAGGACAGTTATAGGGATATAGATGCAAAGGATGTTTCAGATTACTGGAGAGAGTTCATGTCTAACGATTTGAAACGCCGTGGCGGAAAAGAGCTCTCGCGAGAGGAGTTTGAAAAGCTTTTGGCGGAAAGAAGTTATGGAAAGTCGTATTCAAGGCATTACAGAGAGGAATTTGTAAAGAGTACAAATGAGAAGTTAATGAATTTTCTTAAGGCGCAAGGCTTCATAAAAGAGTAGTGGAGGTTTGAGAAAACTGTTGCACAAGTAAGTGTCGCTTGTGCATGAAGATTAGAAAAAGTGCTCCGCATCGGATAGCTACCTTGAGATTTGCTGAGAATATTTAAGACAACAGTTTTCTATTCACTAATACACGGGTGTAGGGGTTTGAGCGACTTAGAAGCGATTGGAGAGAGAAAAATAATTGAGTTAATTCTAGACCAGCTTGAGAAAATGCCTAAGATGCCTATTCCCTTTGGTGATGACGTCTCCGCATATCCACTAAACGACAAGCAACTCCTAATTTTGAAAACGGACATGCTGGTAGGCAAAACTGATGTTCCGTCTGGAATGAGTCTTTGGCAAGCGGCGCGAAAAGCCGTTGTTATGAACGTGAGTGATTTCGCTGCGAAAGGTGTGGAACCAAAGGTTATTCTTGTTTCGCTTGGACTGCCCCGAAAACTTGGCGAGAAGGACGTAAAAGAAATTGGGGCTGGACTAAATGCGGGCGCACGCGAGTATGGTGCATTCATTATTGGAGGCGATACTAACGAGGCTTCAGATGTAATAATCAGTCTTTCGATTTTTGGAATTGCAGAAAAGGATAATGTTATGTTGCGGAGTGGAGCAGAACCCGGAGACCTTGTGGCGGTTACCGGCTTTTTCGGTAAAACTTCTGCCGGCTTGCAAATTCTACTTAACAATCTTAAAGCACCGAGGAAAATTCGTGAGTCTCTTGTTGAAGCGGTTTTGATGTCACATGCACGGTTAAAGGAAGGCTTAGCATTAAGCCAGACAAAAGCAGTCACAGCAGCTATTGATTCAAGCGATGGCTTAGCGTGGAGTTTACATGAAATTTCAAGGGCAAGCAATGTTGGCTTCTTGATAAACAAGCTTCCAGTAGCCAAAGAAGTGGAAAAATTTGCAGAAACCAACAAGCTTGACTTGTTAGAGTTGACGCTTTACGGCGGAGAAGAATACGAGCTTGTCCTAACAGTAAAGCCTAAGCTTTGGAGTCGAGCGGTAAGAGCTGTTGAGAAGGTCGGTGGAAAGCTTTTGCAAATTGGAAAGGTAACAGCTGAAAAGAAGGTTATTTTGGAAATTGACGGAAAAAAGCATGTTATTGAGCCGCGGGGTTGGGAGCACTTTAGGAAAAGTAATGTTTAAGTCTGAATTAAGTCATATTAATTAAATTGAAGGCTAATGCCAGATTTAACTAGTTACCTGACTGTTCGCAAAGCACTTTTCTATGAAAAGCTTCACGAGGATACTGTCAGATGTAGCCTCTGCGAAAGAAAATGTGAAATTCAGCTTGGCATGAAAGGTTTCTGCAGAACTCGAATGAATATCAATGGAGAGTTATTCACGCTTGTTTATGGCGATGTAAGCGCGATTGAAAGCCGCCCAATAGAAATCAAACCTTTCTTTCATTATTGGCCTGGGTCAACGGCTCTCACTTTTTCAACTTGGTCCTGTAATTTGAATTGTGTTTGGTGTCAAAATTTTCACTTGTCAAAGCTTGAGCCAAACCCTGCTAAAGCGGTTTATTACTCGCCGGAGAGAATGGTTGAGTTAGCTATTTACAATGGTGATGTCGGTTTGTGTGCAAGTTTTCAAGAGCCAACGCTTCTTTCTGAATGGGTGGTTCCGCTTTTCAAACATGTTAAAGAAAAGGGCTTAAAATATTGTTGTTATGTTTCAAATGGCTATATGACGCTGGAAGTTCTAAAGGCGCTTTCTAAAGCGGGGTTGGACGGACTTAAAATCGACATAAAAGGCGATGCTAAGGTGTATGAGAAATATTGCGGAAGAGCAGAAGTAGATAAGATTTGGAGAAATGCGCGAGAAGCTAAAAAGTTAGGGTTGCACGTTGAAATTGTTAATTTGGTTGTTAGAGACGTTAATGACGACGATGCAAGTCTACAGTGGGTTATTGAGAGGCATTTGAAAGAGGTTGGCGCTGAAACGCCTTTGCATTTTACGCGTTACTTTCCCGCTTACAAGTTTGATAATCCGCCGACAAAAGTTGAGATTTTAGAGAGGGCTTATGAATTGGCGAAGAAGGCTGGCGTGCTTTATCCTTACATTGGCAATGTTGGTGGGCATAAGTACGAAAATACTTATTGTCCTAACTGCGGGGAGAAGCTTATTCAGAGATATGAATACTACGTGTTGCAGTACAAAATTACTAAAGAAAAGAAATGTCCCAGATGCGCAACTTTTATTCCGATAATGGGAGAATACTGCGGCAAACAAGAGCGTCCCGCGTATCTTCTATGATTTTTTAAGCGTCTCTTTTAATCTGAAGTGAAGTAGTGCGCCGACGATTCTGCCACTCATGGAGACCATGTAGACAATTTGCAGTCCCGCGATTAAGCCGAAAATGCTGACTGTATATGCGGATAGGTATCCTCCGAGTAATGACCCGAAAAAAGTTGTCACACCTATCATTAAGTTGAATACTGCAGTGAAGCTTCCGCGGTGCTCTTCCGGCGCGATATCTAAAAGGTAGGCTGTGACTGCGGCGTTTCCAAGCGCCATGGTTACTCCCCAGAAGGCTCCAACAACTATTAATGCTTCTATGCTGGGTACAAAGGCGTAGGCAAGCGGCACCGTCACGAGGGTTAATCTAAATATTAGCAAGGCGGGTTTTCTTCCAATAGTGTCTGTTACTTTTCCAGCCCAACCCTGAAAAGCTATAGTTACTACAGATTGCACGACTGAAAGCAGCGCTATGTGCAGCATTGTGGCTTTTAAAACGTCTACTTGTGTTCTTGCGATTAGTGGCCAGCAGATTGACATGAAAAATTCGAAGACGCCGACTACGTAGCAGTATTTTACAAATTGCGGGTTTTTCTTTGCATATCTTAAAGTGTTAAGAAATTCTGACGTGAATTGTCTTCGTAGGTTCAGTTTTTCGCCGTTTTTCTTTTCTTTTATTCGAAGCATTGCCACGCAAGAGATTATGCCGCATGTGGCGGCAATCAACAAGGGTATGAACATCATTTCTTGAGGAGAACCGCCAACACTAAGCATTACAATTCCTGAGGCGACTGTTGCAATTACGCTGCCTATTGATGCCCAAAGGTTTATTGAAGCGTTTGCTCTTCCAAGTTTGGCTGATGGCACTAAATCGCCTACTAGGGCGGTCCACGCTGGCGTTGCCATCGAGCCGATTAGGGCTTGTACGGCGATTAGTAGGATTAGTTGAGTTGCGTTTGTTACGAATATCATCGGTATCCACAAGGTGGACATTATGAGGGTGCCGGCGATTATGAAGGGTATTCGGCGTTTGATGCGGTCGCTTAGGCGTCCCCAAAAAACTTGCATTACGTTGTTTGAGATGTTTGAGGCTGATTGGAACCATCCCATGTCTGATTCTGAAGCGCCAAGTTTTATGGCGTATGCTCCCATGAAAGGGTTGACCATTCCCGCGCCAAGTGAGTTCACTACAGAACGTGCATAAAGTGGCTTGAGACTTACTTCTTTTTGCTCCTGCTGGTTTTTTTCGTTTTTCACGCGTGCTTCACATTTGCAGGTTTATATTTAGATTTTCATTAAGCGTGAGTGGTTGCTTAAAAGCTCATCGTGCATTTTATGGATGAAATTATGTTTTTTTAACTATTGTTCGTTATGAAGATTTTCGCAGCTTATTATCCTTGAAAACACATGTTTTATGTTGGTTTTTATGGTTTTCAAGGAAAAATTTTTATTAAAGAGGTATTGTTTCTTTTTCAATCTCGTATCGAGATGCAAAATTTTGGGTGGAAATTTCTTCTATTTGCGTTTCTTTTTAGTTTTCGGCTTTTTGTGTTTTTTGGATACAATTACTGGTTGGGGTGGCTGATTTAGTTGCAGTATTCGGGCATTCGGATAAGCCTTTTGAATTTCCTTTTTCAATTGGTTCATGTTCACGTTTCCGTAGGTTCTTATGCTAACTATTGGGTTTTCGTTTTCGTCGTATTTTACTTGAAGTGTGTAGCCTGCGCCAAGTTCGACTTGGGCTGGTTCAAGGAGAAAGCCTTGTTCTTCTATGCCTATTTCGGTTATGTTTTCTGTTGGACGTTTTTGTTTGTGTTCTGCCATGGGAGTCACTTCGGTTTAAGAAAAGGTGGGTGTTGGAATTAAAGGGTTGTTGTGTTGTGATATGGATTGTGCATATTTAGTTAATGTATCATCATTTTTTCTTCGTGTTTTCTTAAGTATTCTGCGGCTTCTGTCATGTCCATGAAGAGGTCGTCTACGCGTTGCACATCTTCAACTGTAACTTTGTCTTTTTTGGCTGTTTTGGCGTTTTGTGCGGCTAAGCTTAGAAGTTGGACCGCATAGCGTAGTGAGCTTTTGGCTCCGACTTCTGCGAGTTTTTCTAACGCGTTTTTGTCAAGTTTGATTTTTTCTTCTGCAGAGCGTATGCGAAGTATTTCTTTTACGCTTTCTGTGTCGTATGGTTGGGTTGCGATTATGACTGAGCGGTCTATTAGGTCCACTGGGAATCCTAATGGGCTTTTTATGTCTGTTCCGCGGATTCTAGCTATGCCGCGGTTTGTTGCGAGTATTATGATTGGGACGAGTTCGCTTTCCATGGCTCTTCCGAGAAAGCTGAATGCTTCTAAATCCAGCAAGTGAGAGTCGTCGATGAAAAGTACGCCGGGGTGAATGTAGGCTTTGCCGTTGTCTACCCATTCTTTAACTTGTTGATCTACAGCCATGCGGATTTCGGTGTCGATTTCTTTTGTTTCCGAGCCGCCGAAGAATAGTGAGAAGAATCCGCCTTGGCGTTGTCTGGCGTTTAGTTCGTCTAAGTCTGCTAATGTCAGCATGTAAACGAATTCTTTTTCTTTTAAGACTTTACCGTTGGGACGTGGAATCTTGCGTGTTGTGTCTACGTCGTAAGTTTTTCCTTTTGTGCTTTCCATGCTTAGCCCTAGGTTGGCTACGCGTCCTGTTTCAGCATCTATTTGGATGACGCTGCCTTCTGTTATGCCTTCTTGAATTATTTGTTGAGCTATTTGGGCGCCAGCTTCTATGGATTTTTCTTCTTCTGTCGTGCGTAATGTTAGACGTACGCTTTCTGGGATTTTTTGGTATGGGTTGTATGGGTGTGGAGCGGTTTTTATGTCTACGGTTGTGAGTTCGCCTTCGTAGACCTTGCGCATTTCGTGGATTTCTATGCCTATGCATTTGCGGATGGCTTCGATGAGAATTTCAGTTTTTTTGCGTTCACTGCTGTAGACTTCGCTTCCGCTCATTTGGATGAATGGCACGTTAGCGCCTAGTTCGCGTGATATGGCAACTGCTATGGCGGTTTTTCCTGTGCCTGGTGGTCCTGCAATGATTATGGATTTTCCGCTGAGTTTGCCTTCTTTTATCATTTTTACGACTAATCCTGCGGCTTCTCGGGCTTTTTCCTGTCCGACCATGCCGTCTTTTACTTTGATTGCTTGTAGGTTCTCGTCTAATCCTAAGCCTTTGATGTGCGTGTGAGCGCCTATGCGTTCAAATCTGGTTGTGGGTGTTGTGGGAATTTCTCTTATTGAAGCCATGGTGCAGTTTCACCTCGTCTTATTTTGTGTTTGATGTTGTAGATGGTATTGAAAATTTTTCTCTGATATAAATTTCACTTTTCATTTTTGTCTAGCAGATAGTTTATTATCGTTATGCATGAGGCTGCAAGATAGGGTGTTTTTCCAAGACTGATTTTTTCTCCGTAACGTAAAGCGAAACCCTCCACCCTTTTTGGTAAGCCTACGTGGTCACCGAGGACGAAGACCGAGTTATTTCCAATTTCTATTTCGTCTATTGGTCTGCCGCCTTCTTCAAGAATGTAAATTTGTGCTTCTGCAGCTTTAGTTTTTAGTAGTGTCTCAAAGCTTGCTTTTGCTAGGCTTATCCCCGGATGCGGTTTACCAGACAAGACCTTTTTGAAAATTTGCGTCCATGTTTGCTGGTCAGTACGCACATCATGTAGCGTTAAGCCTTCTATTTTTAGATGCTGAGGCGGATTTGGCGGACCGTTTAATATAGCGTGGAAGACTGTGTCTTTGCGGATTGCATGAGAAAGAAAAAGAGAAGCAATTACACATTCATAAACTATGTCTAAACGTCCAGCATCATGTAGGTTTGTCCAGTTTGAGTCTGTTCTGCCTAAACGAGAGTATAAAATGAATTCTCGCATTGTTAGTCAAATTCTCTCGTATTGTGTTCTGTATGTTTTAAAAGTTTTTACAATGTTGGTAATTTATAACAGAATGAAATGGCAATCTTTGGATGTTGCCTCATAAAGGTTTTACTAATCTCTTCAACTCCAAACTCTAACTACTGTTTCAACCTATATATAAGGGGGGCTATAACTGTTTAAAACCTAACAGTTCCTAAAACTCTAAAAACTTACCATCCTTATAGAACAATCTTCCATCCGCGTAAATCTCTCCACCCTTACGCATATCCTTCAAAATATCCCAATGCAAAGCAGACTTATTCAAACCACCAGTTTCAGGAACAGGATTAAAACCCAACGCCATATGCAAAGTCCCACCCATCTTCTCATCAAACAACATATTCTTCGTAAATCGACTAATTCCATAATTCGTCCCAATCGCCAACTCCCCAACCCGCTCAGCACCATCAATCTTCAACAACTGCTGCAACAACTCGTCACCCTTACCCGCAGAAGCCTTCACAACCCTACCCTTCTCAAAAACAAGCCTAATATTTTCAACCTCACGCCCCATAAAAATCCCCGGAAACGTAAACCTAATCTCCCCTTCAACGGAATCCTCAACAGGCGCCGTAAAAACCTCTCCATCTGGCATGTTTTTCTCACCACAACAATTAATCCACTTTCGCCCTTTTACATTAAACCGCAAATCAGTATCCTCACCAATAATACGCATCTCACTCACCCCATCCAAAAACTTACAAATCTTCTCCTGCTTCACCTTAATCTTCTTCCACTCAGCAATTGGGTCATCCCTATCCACCAAACAAGCACTATAAACAAAATCCTCATACTCCGGCAAAGCCATCTCAGCCTCCTGCGCCTGCGCAGTAACAGGAAACGGCAAACCAGTCCACCTATACTTCCCTTCAGCTTCACGCTTAAACAAAATCTCCGCAATCTCCCTCCTAGCAGCACTCCGCATTCTAATCCTAGCAGGGTCAACACCCGTCAATTTTTTCGGATTTGGCTCACAGAAAATTCCAATCATAACATCAAAATGTTCAGCAATAAAACGGTCAAAAGGCGAAACAAAACTCAACTGATGTTCTTTGGCATATTAAAAAACGTGTAAGTCGTATCCAAACTTGCCATAATCAGTGGATAAGCGTCGCTCAATAAACACTCGCGGTAAATCTCATGCATCAACGGAAACGCCAAATCACTTCCATTAATCAGAACCTTCTCCTTAGGTTTCACATCTACACTGTAGTGAACACAGAGCTTAGCCAACTTCACAACTCTCTCATCAACCAACCAAACACACCAGCCTTAAAGAAAACGATAACAATTCAGAGCCAGCATAAAACCTTACCGATAACCTAAACAATGTACTTATCTGCCTTCTCAAAATCCCTAACAATCTCCATAACCCGCTTGCGAATATTAACACCCTCCAAAGGAATATCCTTAAGCAAAACCCACGGACTTTTCCTCGCAACAAAAGTCACAACATAATCCTCACCAAAACACTCCCTCGCAACCTTATACACTAAACGCCTAACTTCAACTTCAGAATACTCACCCAACGCATGCAAGTACTCATGTAAAAGCAAATTAAAAACCAAAGCATTCACAATTCGCTTCGACTTAACAGCAGCCTCAACAATCTCTACCAAAGCCCTATTCAAAACAATATTATTCGTCCCAACAGAATGGTAAGCACCCAACTGCAAAGGCAAATCATCTAGAAAAAGCATCATCCCGCCTCTACGCTTATGTAGAGAAGACTCCACACAATCCCTAACAACATCCCAAACTTCCCCATAACTCTTAGCACTCTCTAAACGACCCCGAAACCTATCAACAACCGAAGATTCACCCTCAGTCATACCAGCAACTCCCACAACGCTTTCAAATCTTCTTACAATCTTATATGCATATAGAAAATTCACACCTATACCATTTTTTGAAACACTAACCAAAACAAATAAAACCCCCAACCCAAAACAATTAGTTACTAAAAGGAGCAAAACAAAATGGCAAGCATAATCCTCGTCAGAGACGTAATGTCCAAAGATGTCCGCGTTGTCCGCCCAGACACAACCGTCAAAGAAGTCGTCGCCACAATGAACAAATTCAACATAGGCTCAATAATAGTCACCCAAGCAGACAGACCAGTAGGCATCATAACAGAACGCGACATCCTCAGAAGACTAGTAGAACAATGCCTAGCACCAGAAACCCTAACCGCAAGACAAATCATGACAAGCCCAGTCACAACGATAAACGAAAACACAACAATAGAAGAAGCCGCAAAACTCATGGCTAAAAAAAGAATCAAACGCCTCCCAGTCACAAACAACAATAAAATCGTCGGCATCGTAACCTTCACAGACATAGTAACCAAAGTGCCAACACTGCTATCAATTCTAGAAGAACTTGTCAGACCACACCGCCGAACATACTAAACCAAAAATAATAATCCTTCTTTCTACCCATTAACAAGTTCCCAAACAAACTTCCCTTCTTTCACAACCAATCGTCCATCAACAGTTACCGTAGGACTCTCAACCAAGAAATCCCAATGAATACTACTCTCGTTCTTGCCGCCCAACCAAGTATTCTGACCAATCGCAACATGACACGTGCCAAAAGCTTTCTCCGTTGCAAGAAGCATATCACCACAAGGATTCGTGCCAAAAGCGAACTCCGCAATACAATACGGATTCCCAGTTGCTTTCTCAAGCCGCGCTTTCAAAAACTCAAAACCTTTCTCAGCAGAAACAACAGCCTTTTCCTTTCCTCTAAACTCTATACGAATACCAGTGGCAACACTTCCCGGCAAATCTTTAGGACACAAAACGCCATAAGCACTTTCTTCCATCGGCGCCACAAAAACTTCCCCAACAGGCAAGTTGTGAACGTATTGAGCTATAGGAATTGACGGTGGAAAAGGTTTTCCGTCATCATTAATCCAATAGCGATTTTCAGCATGAAATCTTAAATCAGTGCCTCTTGGACAAGTTAAGTGAATTTCGCCTCCTCTTTTCATAAAATCAATCAGTCGCTGTCCCAAATCGGTTAAAGCATCATAGTCTATGTCTAAAGAAGCAAGGAACATTTCACGCGTTTCTTCATAGGTTTTTCCCAAAGCCTGCGCTTGTTGCAAATTTGGGTCCAAAAACGCCACAAGATGTGTCTTCTTTTTAAGGCACAGTTGGAGAATGCTATCGAAAGTCCATTTTGAAATTTTCTGAATTTCTAATAGCCGCTTTTGTGCTTCTGGCCTTTGATAGATTGAAGCGTCAAATCTGCTTCCTCTCATCCAAATAAGCCAATCTGCAACATCAACAATCGCTTTTGGAACTTTGGGTGTTTTTGCAAAGACTTCTATTGGAGCTTCTAGAAGCTTAGTATATGATATGTAATCTCCTTCACTCTGAACTAATGTTTCAATTCCTCGAGCTTCACATTCAGCAGCAAACGCGTAAGCAAGATCTAAATTTTCGACGCCAGCGTAAAAAACTGCGATTTCATCCCTTTTTATCGGAAGTGCATTATCTATGACTTTTTTGGCAACTGTTCTTAGACGTTTTGAAACATGAAACATGCTCTTTCTCACTCACTTTTAAAACTCTGGCTTGGCTTTCCCCAATTTTTTGCATAAACACGCCTTTACGAAACCGTAATATTCGGGTTCTGGCTTCACAGGGCGACTTTTAAATTCTCCATGAAATTGGGACGCAAAAAAGAAGAAATGATTTGGCAACTCCAGAATCTCCATTCTTCTTCCATCTGCACTCTTTCCAGAAAAAACTAATCCATTTTTTTCAAGTTTATCCAGATAGTCCAAGTTGACCTCGAATCTGTGTCTGTGGCGTTCGTAGATTTCTTCATCCTTGTAAAGGCTATAAGCTAGCGTGTTTGGTTTTATGATTATTTTGTGGGCGCCTAACCGCATTGTAGCTCCTTTAATTTCTATTCCACGCTGTTCTGGCATAAGGTCTACCACCGGGTTGGGTGATTGCGGATTGATTTCTGTGCTGTTTGCATCTTTTAAGCCGCACACGTTACGCGCAAATTCTATTACAGCCAACTGAAAACCATAACATATTCCGAGAAAAGGCATGTCGTTTTCTCTTGCATATTTGATTGCCATTATTTTTCCTTCAGTTCCTCTCGGACCGAAACCGTAAGGCACAAAAATTCCATCAAAGTTCTTCAAAATTTCCAGTTCCTTCGGGTTTTGTTCAAATTTTTCGGCTTCAATGTAACTGATGCAAACTTTTGTCTTGCAAGCGGCACCTCCATGACGCAACGCCTCGTTCATGCTTACATAACTATCTGTTAAGCCAGCATACTTGCCAACTAATGCAATTTTGACTTCATATTGAGGGTTTAATATAGCGTCAACAAACTTTTTCCATTCCTTAAAATCTTGCAATCGTCCCGAAAAACCTAGTCGTTTACAGATAAACTCGCCCATTCCTTGCTCGTCCAAAATAAGTGGAACTTGATAAACTGACTCAACATTGTAAGAGCAGAAAACCGCGTTTTCCGGGATTGTTCCAAAAAGAGCTATTTTCCTTAAAGATTCAGAGTCTATCATTTCTCGGCTTCTTGCAACTATGGTGTCTGGTTGAATACCGATACGCCGTAACTCATTAACACTGTGCTGCAAAGGTTTTGTTTTCATTTCCTTCGTAACATCTAAAACTGGAACCAACGCAACATGCACATACAAAGTGTTCTCGTAGCCCTCTTCCAAACGCATCTGACGGATGGCTTCCAAAAAGGGCAATCCTTCAATGTCGCCTACCGTTCCGCCGACCTCCGTTAAAACAACATCCACTTCAGAAGTTTTGGCAACCGCTCGAATTCGATGTTTAATTTCATTTGTCACATGCGGCACAATTTGAACACATCTTCCTAGAAAATCACCGCGTCGTTCTTTTTCAATAACTGCCCTATACACTAAACCTGTAGTAAGATTGTTTTCTTTTCTCAAGTTTAAATCAAGAAAACGCTCGTACCAGCCCAAATCCAAGTCTGTTTCGCCGCCATCGTCAGTCACGTAGACTTCGCCATGCATGTAAGGATTCATTGTTCCAGCGTCAACATTCACGTAAGGGTCAATCTTTATGACTGTTACCTTTAAGCCTCGTGCCTGCAACATTTTTCCAATAGAAGAAGTTACAATACCCTTTCCAACCGAGCTCAGCACGCCGCCTGTAATAAAAATGTACTTAACCATGATTCCGCCTCTGCAATAACAAAAGCATACGCTCGAATCTACATTTAAATTTATTCTAGAAGCTTCTTTGCGTAAACAAGCAGAACACTTATGACTACCGTTGCGTCGAAGCATTCACCTTTTAAAATTTCCTCAAATAGTGAATCAAAATCAACCATTTCAATTTCGGCTATCTCAGTGGTATCAAAATGTTCATTTTTACATTTTACCTTTGCAAAGAATATTTCTACAACTGCTTGACTGCTTGGGCCACGACTGAATCTACCAATCCAATCAAGTTTTTCAGCAGTAAAACCAGTTTCTTCTTCAAGTTCTCTCAGAGCGGCTTGAGAAGGTGTTTCGCCATTTTCTATGGCACCTCCTGGGACATCGTAAACAATTCTTCTGAGAGGATGACGATACTGCTTTGTCAAAACCATCTTCTTATCTTCTGTGAAAGCCGCTATAATGACAGCTCCATTGCTTTTGAAGTAAACGTATTCATAAGTTGTTCCATCACCAAATTTCACGCTATCTTCTAAGATTGTTATACCATGTTTATTGTAAATAGGCTTTGATGTTAAGATCTTTACCGAACAAAATTTTTCACTCAAATGTTTTGATTCCCCCTCTTAATATACCTCTAATGTTTGAAACGGTATATTTTTGAGAATCTCTTATTAGAGTTTGTTTGAGGAAGAGAGCAACTTGAGAAGAAGCCCAAGCGTGGTCTATTGGCTTGGAGAGAACTTGTATCTGAACATTACTAACAAATGCTCTAACAACTGTTATTTCTGCATAAGGAATTTCAAAAGTGGAGTTTGCAACTTTAACTTAAAACTTCCGAAAGAACCATCCGTCGAAGAAATTCTAGACGAACTTATAAAAGTTCTGAACCTAAAAAATTGGCATGAGATTGTGTTTTGTGGTTTTGGTGAGCCCTTGGAGAGACTGGATTGTCTTTTAGAGGTTGCACGTTGGATAAGGAAGCATTACGGAAAGCCAATAGGCATTCGCGTGGACACAAACGGTCAAGGTTTTTTGCTAAACAAGAATAGAGACATCATCACAGAATTAAAAGCTGCAGGCGTGGATAAGGTAAGTGTCAGTCTAAACGCTCATGACAAGGAAACATATAATCAAGTTTGCAGACCAAAATTTGAAAACGCATTTGAAAACGTATTAACGTTTATTGAGGAAACTAAAGGAAAATTTGATGTTGAGATTACAGCGGTAACTATTCTCGAAGTTGACCTTTCAAGGGTTGCCAAGATTGCCCAAGAAATAGGCGTGAAATTTCGAGTAAGAGAATACATTCCGGGTTTCTGGTGAATCTTGTCCTTTAACGATTTTCTGCTTGCTCTATAATTGATGTTATTTGTTCTCTTTTAAGGGGAAAACCATGAAAGTATTTCCCTCGAATCTTCAAATCTTTAAGAAACGTATCCTTTATCGATAATGGGTTTTCGAATTCTTTAACATAAGTGAATTCTATTGCCTTCTTCCAACCGTGTTTTTCGCATTCAAGTTTTTCTTCTTCAGAAAGCTCATCAATTGAGTATAAGTTCCCTATTTCACCATAGCCTACAACAGCATCGCCCTTGCCAGTCTTATGCATGAAAAGTATGGTTTGTCCCGGTTTCCATTTTCTGCGAGCGTTAGTGTAGTAGATTGCCATGTTAAAGACTTGCTCTACCCACTGTTTGGTGGCTATTCTTAAAATGTAACCGTCAGCTTCAACCATCAGAGACTCCGGTATTACTATTCTATGGGTTTATAGCTATTTTAATTTCGGTTTTTGATGTAGATAGTATGTTAAATGCTTCCGTAATATTGTCTAATTTTATTTTTCTTGTTATTAGCGGTCTTACATCAATTGTTCTAGACGCTATCAAATTAAGGGCTTTTCTGAAATGCAACGGCGTCGTGTGGAAAGCGCCCATAACTGTTACTTCACCATAATGCAGCATTTCCGCGTTAACTTTCACTTCCGTTCCAGGAGGACAGCCACCAAACTCCAAGACTGTTCCACCTTTCCTAACAAGTCTAAGGGCTTGCTCCCATGTAGCTGGCAACCCTATTGCTTCGATTACCACATCCGCACCGTAACCACGAGTAAATTTACGAACAGCCTCAATAACATCCGTTTTTCCAGCGTTAACTGTTTCATCAGCGCCGAGCTTTTCTGCAAAATTCAGTCTCTCCTCCACAAGGTCAATCATTATTGCCTTTTCCACGCCCATTTTCTTAACCGTCAACATATGCAGTAATCCAATTGGCCCAGCACCAATTATAGCCACGGAATCGCCCAATTTAACATCCGCTTCTTCAACGCCATGCAAAACACATGCCAAGGGCTCAGTGACGGCTGCTTCTTCAAAAGAAACATGCTGTGGAATTTCTTGCATGTTCACCAAAACCATCCGCGCTGGAACCTTAATGTATTCTGCGTAAGCACCCCAAAGCCAAATCATATTCTCGCAAAGATTATACTTGCCCTTCTGGCACATTGTGCAATGCAAACAAGGCGCACTGTTGCCAGCACGAACACGCATCCCTCTCATAGGCCATTCCAAATTCTCTCCTACTTCAACAACTTCTCCAGCCCACTCATGACCAAAAATTGTTGGAAGCTTTATAACCTTCTCAACATAGCCCCTCTGAAATATTTTTAAATCTGTGCCACAAGTTGTTGCTGTTTTCACTTTGACAAGAATTTCGCCGGCATTAACCTTCGGTTTTTCAACTTCCTCAACTCTTAGGTCTTTTACACCATAAAGCATGGCTGCTTTCATTCAGAATCACCCATCCAACACAACGACTTTTAAGCTTTCTTTATTCTTGAAAGCTGTTTCGAAAGCTTGTGCTGTATCGTTAAGCGAAAAACGGTGAGTTATCAACTCTTCCGCATTTATTTTTCCAGCTTCTATTAATTCCAAAGCCTCTCTTGTTTCCAAATGTGAAGTTGAATAGGATGGAATTATTTGGATTTCGGAAAAAAACAGTTCTTTCGGGCTTACCTGCAAGTATTTTCCCGGGTCAGTCGGAGCAAAAATGCAAAGTTTTCCGCCTTTTCGAATGACGCTTAAACCCGTCTTATAGGCTTCCAGGCTGGGTGCGGTAACCACCGCCACGTCCACGCCTCTCCCTTCAGTTTCAACCTTAACGATTTCCGTCAAATTTTCCTTTTCTGAGCTAACCACGACATCCGCTCCAAATTTTTTAGCTATTTTCAGGCGGTAATCAATTAAATCGCTTACAATCGTTTTTGTAGCTCCAAAAATTTTCGCTAATGCTGTGTGAATTATTCCAGTTGCTCCAGCACCAATTACTACTACCGAATCGCCTTTTTGAATATTACATTTCTTTAGAGCTCTTATGCAGCAGCCTATTGGTTCAATTAATGTTGCTTCTTCAAAAGACATTTTTTCTGGAATTTTTAACGTGTCTGTCTGCAAGTTAGGCGCTGGAACTTTGAAGTATTCTGCTAATCCGCCAGGTTTAATGTTCGTGTTGTGAAATTGCTCGCATAGTGTGTAATCGCCATGTTTACAATAATGACAAGATAAGCAAGCCACATGATGATGGACAAAAACTCTGTCGCCAATATCGAAATCCTTAACTTTTTTTCCTTTTTTTGCAATCACTCCAGAAGGTTCATGACCAAGAACAAGTGGAGCGCGAGTTTTCAAATACCACTCCATAAGGTCTGAACCGCATATTCCACAAGCCTTCATTTTTACCAAAACTTCGTCTTCTTGGATTTTTGGTGTAGGCATTTCCTCTATCCTTATGTCTTGTGGGCTATAGTACATAGCAACCTTCATTTTGATTCACTTGTCTTTCTATCACTGAACACTTAAGACTTTCCAAAATACGTTTTAACATATAAAAATGTCAATTCAAAAATATAAGCGATAGATAATTTCAATTTTCACGCAAAAAAAACATTGCTGAATAAAAGGTTTTTATAAAAGGAAAGCAAGTTATTTTCCATGAAAGCCGAAAAAATAGAGAAAATCTCCGGATACGCTTTCCTAATAATTGGATTAATCTTCATAATTCTCCCAGCAGTGCTGGCGCTCGTAATGTTTTTGACTGGTTGGCAAATCCCACAATTTATCCCCATTCAACCTGGAGAAACAGATAGTTACGTAAAGGCAGTTACAACCTTCAGTAACGCTTGTCTTGTATTCTTCATTTTTGTTATACTAGTTTGGGCAGGTTCCATCCTCTCAAGTCGTGGAGTAACACTGATAAGAGATGTAAAATTGAAGCTTGTCAAGAAAAGCTTACGTGAAGTAGAGGAAACCGCCGAAAAAATAGAGAATGAAGAATCTTAGCCTTTTTTTAGCTCTCTAATTCTGAAGCCCTTTCAATTTTTCCTTTTATACTTCGCAGAAACTCAGAGGCTGGAGCACCATCAACGATTCTGTGGTCATAAGAAAGACTCAGCATCATTCTCGGTTTGACCTCAACTTTCCCATCAACCACAACAGGTTTTTCCATTATTTTTCCTACGCCAAGTATGGCTGCTTCTGGAGGATTGATTATTGGTGTGAAAAATTCAACGTCATACATGCCGAGGTTTGTGATTGTGAACGTGCCACCTGTTAACTCTTCTTTGGATAGTTTTCCTTGTCTGGCTTTTTCCGTTAACCCTTTTATGGCTGCATCAATTTCTTGTAGGGACTTCTTGTCGGCATTATGGATGACTGGAACAACTAAACCATACTCAGTTGCAACGGCAACGCCTAAGTTTACATCTTCGAAAACTTTTATTTGATTTCCATCTAACGTTGAATTCAACAGCGAATGCTCGGCCAATGCTTTTGCAACAGCTTTTACGATAATCGTTGTATAGGACACTTGAAGTTTATTATGCAATTCTGCAGCTTCAGAAACATCAACCTCCATCACTACTGTACTGTGCGGAGCTGTTTTGAAGCTTGTTGAAACCCGCTCAGCAGATGTTTTTCTGAAACCACTTAACGGAATAACCTGCTTAACTTTAGGCAAAACCCCTCGACTTTCTTCTAAAAATCTTTTAACATCCTCCTCAACTATCCTTCCTTCAGGTCCACTACCTTTTACAAGCGATAAATTTACTCCATGCTCTCTTGCTAAACGTTTTGCAGCCGGCGAAGCCAAAACCTTCTCTTCTATTTCCCCAGTGGCTTGAGGCACTTCTGCACGAATTTGCTCTTCAGAAAACGCTTCATCTGGACCTGTTATAACAGCCAGAACAGCATCAACCAGAGCATCAACACCTTCATCTACTAAAATTTTCCGCAACACTCCAGAGGCTGGCGATTCCAAGTCATACGTGGCTTTTTCGGAAATTATCTCAACTATCGGTTCGCCTTTCTCCACAGCCTCTCCTTCTTTTTTGTACCATTTACCTACGGTGCCTTCTTTCATTGTTAAACTAAGTTTTGGCATGACAACCTTCGTAACCATTCTTAGACAACCTCTTTAACCGCCTTGATTATCGCCTTCTCATCGGGAATCACGTATTGCTCCAATGGTGGACTAAAGGGGATTGGCGTGTCTGGCTCTGCCACTCTTATTATCGGAGCATCTAAATAATCCAAGGCTTCTTCAGCTACTACGGCAGCAATTTCGGCGCTTACACCAGCAGTTTTGCAGTCTTCGCTTACTATGACTATTCTTCCAGTTTTCTTGACTGACTTTATTATTGCTTGCTTATCCAGTGGTGTTAGTGTTCTTGGGTCAACAACTTCTACACTTATGCCTTCTGCTTCAAGTATTTCTGCCGCTTTCAACGCCTTATGAACCATGTATAAAGTAGCTACTATTGTTACGTCAGTTCCTTCTTTCTTCACATCAGCCACACCAAAAGGAATAGTGTACTCTTCTTCCGGAACTTCTCCCTGAATCGGATACAACAGCTTATGTTCACAGAAGAAAACAGGATTGTTACCACGTATGGCTGATTTCAAAAGTCCTTTTGCATCATAAGGCGTGGAAGGCACAGCCACATGCAAACCTGGAACATGCATAAACCAAGCTTCCAAACTTTGAGAGTGATGAGACGCAATGTTTACGCCAGCTCCAAAAGGTGTTCTGATAACAAGTGGGCAGCTTATTTGACCACCAAACATATAGCGTATTTTTGCTGCTTGATTTGCAATTTGGTCCATCGCTAAAGCGGTTAAGTCTCCAAACATTATTTCTGCAACTGGACGCATGCCCGTTATTGCAGCGCCAACAGCCGTGCCGACTATGGCATTTTCGGAAATAGGTGTGTCGCGGACTCTTTCATCTCCGAATTCTTCTGCCAAGCCTTCGGTTACTTTGAAAGCGCCTCCCCAGTACTTGCCGATGTCCTCACCAAGCAGAAAAACTGTTGTGTCTCGGCGCATCTCCTCTCTTAAGGCCTCTCTTAAGGCTTCTTTATATGTTATTTTTCGCATACTTTTCTCTCTCCAAACTTAAGCGTAAACATCCTCCAACGCTTCTTCCGGCATGGGAAACGGGCTTTCTATGGCAAACTTGACTGCTTCTTCAATTTCAACCGAAACTTCCTTTTCAATATGCTGAATTTCAGCTTCACTTAACACCTTTGTATGTATGAGTTTTTCTTTGAAACGCTTAATCGGGTCTTTTGCCAGCCATTCTGCTACCTCTTCTTTAGGTCTATACCTTGCCGGGTCAACGCGTGAATGCCCCTTATGTCTGTAAGTTTTACATTCGATTAATACTGGGCCTTCGCCTTTTCTGGCTCTTTCAACTGCCTTTTCTGCGACTTCATAAACTGCTAAAACATCGTTGCCGTCTACAACAACGCCTGAAATGCCATAAGCTATTGCTCTATCAGCTATGTTTTCTATATTCATAACTATTGATTGGCGTGTTCCCATAGCATAGAGGTTGTTTTCGCAGACGAATATTACTGGTAGTTTCCATATTGACGCCATGTTTATGCCTTCGTGAAATGTGCCTTGATTTGAAGCGCCTTCCCCAAAGAAACATACTACAACTTGGTCTGTCCGCCTAAGTTTTATTGATAAGCCTGCACCGACTGCGATGGGTATCCCAGCTCCGACGACCGCGGTTGCGCCTAACATGCCTATGCTGAAATCTGCTATGTGCATTGAACCGCCTTTGCCTTTGCAGTAGCCTGTTTTTTTGCCTAAAATCTCAGCCATTGTCCGTTTTAAATCGGCGCCTTTTGCTATGCAGTGTCCATGTCCTCTATGCGTGCTAGTAATATAGTCGTCCTTGCGAAGATTACTGCAAACGCCAACCGCCACTGCTTCCTCTCCAGCATAAAGATGAATTGTGCCTGGAACAAGATTTTGAGCGTAAAGCTCGAAAACTTTCTCTTCAAAAAGACGAATTTCAAGTATTTTTCTAAGCATCTGGGTGAGTTTGTTTTTTGGCAGATTTAACATGAACTTTTCCCTCAGCGCATTTGGTGACTTATACTTTTTCATGCTTTTATATTATTTGATGATGAGAGCACAAACCATATAGAATTAATTATTGTAGTATTCTGTAAAGGAATCCCTCATGCAGAAGTCCTATTCACGCTTGCTTGGCATAGTTGGAAAACCAAACACTGGCAAGTCCACCTTCTTTTGTGCTGCAACTTTGGCTCCTGCTGAAATTGCAAACTACCCCTTCACGACGATAAAGCCGAACAGAGGCGTTGGTTATGTGCGGACTCCATGTGTGCATGAAGAATTTAATGTTAAAGACAATCCAGTTAACTCTCTATGCTTGGATGGCATAAGGCTTATTCCCGTGGAGTTCATCGACTGCGCTGGTCTTGTTCCGGACGCTTGGAAAGGAAGAGGACTTGGCAATCAGTTTCTGGACGAAATCAGAAAGGCAGACGCTTTAATTCACATCGTTGACGCTTCCGGCGGAACAGACTGTGAAGGAAGACTATGCAAGGCTGGAGAACATGACCCAGTGGAAGATGTTCGCTTCTTAGAACGCGAAATAACTATGTGGATGGCAAACATACTAAAACGTGACTGGCCCAAAATCGCCAGAACTGCAGAATCCGAAACAAGAGACCTTTTCTCAATGCTGGAAGAACGATTAAGCGGTTTAGCAATCCGGCGGAGCCACATGATTGAAGCAGTTAGAAAGACTGGCTTAAATGCTGAAAAGGCAACGGCTTGGAGCGAAGAAGACTTCTTAAAGTTCGTGGACATGTTAAGACGAGTTGCCAAGCCCATGTTAATCGCGGCGAACAAGATAGATGTGCCTCCTGCAGAGGAAAACTTGGAAAGACTCAAAAAATTGGACTACCTAGTTGTTCCTTGCTGTGCAGAAGCTGAACTCGCGTTAAGAAGAGGAGCAGAAAAACAGTTAATAGATTACCGACCTGGAGACTGCAACTTTAAGATACTTACTCCAGAAAGATTAACTGAAAGCCAAACCAAAGCATTGGAAACTATTAGAGAGAAGATTCTTCTCAAATATGGCTCTACGGGTGTTCAAGATGCAATAAACACGGCTTTCTTCAAGCTCTTAAACATGATTACCGTTTACCCTGTAGAGGATTTGGAGCATCTAGCAGACCATAACGGGCGAGTTTTACCAGACGCTTACCTCGTGCCCTACGGAACGACAGCCCGCCAACTTGCCTACTTAATCCACACTGAGCTTGGCGAAGGGTTCCTCTACGCAGTTGAAGCTCGACAAAGAAAACGAATCGGAGAAGATTATCCACTCAAAGACGGAGACGTCATATCAATTGTAAGCACAAAGAAAAGAGCTTAATCTCCTTTTTTACGCGCCAAAGCGTCTCTTGCGTTTTTGAAAAGTTCTAACCGCACGTAGAAGGTCTATTAAGCGGAAATCAGGCCAGTAAACATCTAGGAAGCAAAGTTCGCTGTAAGCTGATTGCCACAGTAAAAATCCGCTTAGTCTTTCTTCGCCTGACGTCCTGATTATCAAGTCCGGGTCTTGCTTAGGCATGTAGGAGGTGTACAAGTACTGCTCAAATAGCTGTTCGTCTACTTTTTTTGGGTCTATTTTTCCTTCTTGCACTTTTTCGGCAATTTTTCTTGCGGCATCCACGATTTCTGCTCTTCCTCCGTAGGCAAAGGCGATGTTTAAGAAATGCTGGTCATAATCTTGCGTGGCCTTTTCTACATCCATTATTAATTTTTGCAGACTCCCAGGCAACAGATTTATCCTGCCAATCACCTTTACGCGTACTTTGTTCTTGTGTATGCGTTCGTCCGTGAGAATTTTCCGAAATTCCTCTTCTGCAATTCGCATAATTTCTTCGACTTCATTTTCTGGTCTAACGAAGTTCTCTGTAGAGAATGCGTACAGCGTTATCGATTTAACATGAAGCTTCTGACACCAATCAATCAGATCTTCAACTTTTTTTGCTCCTTTTTCGTGTCCAAGCCATGGGTCAAGGGCTTTGCCAGACGCCCATCTTCTGTTTCCATCTAGGATTATTGCTATGTGTTCCAGTTTTCCGCCGTTCTTAACTTGGTGCCAGAGCCATTTTTCATAGAGTTTGTATGCTCCAATTATTGAGAGTAAAGTTTTAAACATCATTTGCACCTTGCATTTCGAAGGGCATTAGCGCATGGGCATTTATCCCCACGTTCTAGGGGTAAAACTTTAATGGTTTCAATTAAAACTTGCTCTAGCTTAGGCATGAGTGGTTCGCAGATTTCATGAACTTCATGTGTAGTCAACTTTTCTTGCATGCCAGCAGCCATGTTTGAAACGTAACAGAAAACAGCATAGCACATCTCAAGCTCGCGTGCAAGCACAGCCTCGGGTATTCCAGTCATCCCAACAATATCGCAGCCTAAACGTCTAAACATTTCAATTTCTGCCGGAGTTTCAAAGCGAGGGCCTTCAGTGCACACCAACACAGCCTTATCCCATGTTTTTAATCCGATTTTTCTTGCGTTTTCAGCCAAAATTTTGCGAATTTCTGGACAGTATGGCTGAGAAACGTCAATGTGAGTAACTGGTGCTTCATCGTAGAAGGTTGTAGAGCGTAATTTCGTGAAGTCGATAAAATCGTGAGGAATAACGATGTCGCCGGGTTTGAAATCGCGGTTTATTGCGCCCACAGCGTTTACGGCTATTATTCGCGTCACATCAATTTCATGTAAGGCATAAACATTTGCCTTATAGTTTATCTTATGTGGCGGAACCAGATGTTTTGGGCCGTGTCTTGGAAGAAAAACAACTTTTTTCCCCTCTATGCTGCTAATAGACAGTGGTGGAGCTATTCCGTAAGGTGTTCCAACGTGCAGCCGCTTAGCATTTTTAAAGAAGCTTTCGAAACCGGTTCCACCGATGATGGCAATTTTAGCCTTCTCCAAGATTTTCAACCTGCTCTTCTGTCTTCCTGAAAAATCCTTTTGCAGACCTATGAACCACGAAGACAACTAGAACTGAGGCTATGCCTATCAAGATGCCAACAACGATAGAAAGGATCAGCTTGTCGTATCCCAACTCTGGTCTAATTAACACGGTCGAAGTTTCATCAAGAATTACTCTGGACCACGCTACAGAAGCGATTAACGCAGCATTACGCAGTAACCTGCTATCACGTTCAAAATACCAACGTATAGTTCTTCCAACCAGCGTTACAGAAATTCCAACTATTATAAGGTCCATAGCCCCCTTGATGAAGTATCCAGTTAACTTCGGTAGAATACTCAGCCAACCTGCCATGTCTACTGGCGGTGGCGTTTGTATCGCAACAAATGATGCAGCATTATTCCAGCCAAGGAAAATGCCAATGCCTATGCATAAGGCTCCCGCAACTGCGGTATAATTTGAAATCTGTACTGGGAGAGGTGGCGGTGAATATTCTTTTATCCATTGGTAAAAGTTCTTTACTGTTTTGTCAATTCCGAAGCCTTTCACAAGTAAGAATGTGCTCACGACGAAAATGAATGCTATCCAATAATAATAGAGTAGATTGAAGAATGAGAGAATTCCCCATATTAGTATAAGCAACCCTGGCAGGCCTAGTGCAATGCGGGAATAACGCGGATTTTCCATGAGCATTTTAAGATAGCGCGTGAATAAGGCTGCTGTTTCTTCGATTGATTCACTGTGTTTTACAACTATTCTTCGAACAGATGTCACTGGCACTCTAGACTCTATAAGTGGCAACACCGCTTGATCAGAGTATCCATCAGTAACTAAAATAACCTCGCTTGCAGGAAAAGAAGTCAATAGTTCGTTTAGTTCAGCAACTATTTTTCTGTCAGCGCCGACTCCGCCAAGCTCAGAGCCAGCTATTGTTGCTATTTCAAACATTTCTTCTGGTTTGTTTTCGCTTTTTAATCGGTCATATATGCTTACGGCTTCAAACATTGCATTCGCATCTGGTTCTTCCGGGTCTTTTAGGGCTAATGCCACCGCCGCATTAAGGTTCTCATCTCTTCCAATTACGGGGGTTTTAACATTAGTTTTTATTCCTAAATCGCCATCTCTATCCACACATAGAATAAGAATTTTTTTATGCTCTTCTTTTGCTTCTTCGGCTGCCATCTAAGTCTCTATTCTCCTATAGTTAATTAAGAGTATTTTACTTTAATCTTGTGCTTTAATTCCCTTTTCTGCTAGTAGTTGAAACTCTTCCCATGTCAATTTCTCGCCTCGTCTAAGTTTTTCTCTTGCTTGACTCTCAAGTTTTTCGCGAAGGATTTCCTCTGTTTCCTTTTTTTCTTTAGCTTCTGCCTCTTGAATTTCTTCTCTCAGCTTTTTTATCTGATTTGAAATTTCCGTCATTTGCTCGCGGAGTGGATTTGCTTTTTCTTTTGATTGTAAAAAGAGCTTGTGCATGTTATCTGCTTCCGTTTTAATTTTTTTGGATTCTTCAATTTTCTCAAGCATTTTTTGGTGAAGCTTTTGGCTTCTTTGCGCGGTTTCCATCAGTTTTTCATGTTGAAGTTTGCCTTGGTCTTTGAGAGTTTTAATTTCAATTTGTAACTTCGAGATTTGTTGGTTTAATTGATTAAGTTTTTTATGGACGCTTAGTTGAGTTTCTAACTGCTTAACTTTTTCAACAAGTTCCTTTTCTTCCCCTAACTCTAATGGTGTTGTTTGAATTTTCCATTCAATGCTTTCAATTTCTTTTTGTAAAATCTGAAAGCTTTTGGGAGGCTTTCTTGGCGTTAAAGTTTTGATTTCTTCTCTTAGCTTCTTTATTTCTTCAATCTTTTCGGTAATTTCTTTTTTTGAGGCTTCTCTTTGCTGTTTAAGTTTTTTTACTTCCTCGTTTAGTTTGTCTCTTTCATTTTTTAATTCCGCTATTTCTGCGCGTTTTTTCTTGAACTGCTCGTTTAGTTTGTCTCTTTTTTCTGCCAATTCCATTGCTTCTGCATCTAGCTTGCTTTTTTGTTCCTTTAATGCCAGAAACTTTTGAGTTAACTCTTCGATTTTCTTGGTTTTCTGCTGCTTTGACAATTAATCTTCCTCTTGTTTGTGCATTCCTTGAATGTGTTTGATTAGCTTTACTAATTATTCGATGTTAAAAAAGATGCAGTTACTGCTTTTAAACTGGCGTTTTTGCGGATTTTGCGTGCCAGAAAAGGTTTCTTCCTAGTCAAACTTTCATATCTATTCGAGGATTATTCTTGCATCTACTGTTTTCGCTCCCTTTTCGTAAACCATTATTGGGTTTAGGTCCAACTCTTTTATTTCTTGATGTTCCATCACCAATTTTGACGTACTCAGCAAAATTTTAACTATTGCGTCAATGTCTGCTGGAGGCTGATTTCTATATCCTTTTAACAGCGGATACGCCTTAACTTCTGTAATCATTTCTCGGGCTTCATCTTCAGTTATGGGCGCAACACGAAAAGTCACGTCTTTCAGAACTTCCACAAAAATTCCGCCCAGCCCAAACATTATTGATGGCCCAAATTGTGGGTCTTTGATTGCGCCGACTATAATTTCTGTTGATGAAGGCGCCATTTCCTGCACGAGTATTCCGGTAATTTTTGCTTTTGCATTATGCGTTTTGACGTTTTGTAGGATTTGTTTGTAGGCGTTTCGAACTTCTTTTGCATTCTTTAGATTAACAATTACGCCGCCAACATCAGATTTATGAAGAATGTCTGGCGAGACAATCTTTAAAACCACAGGATACCCTATTTTCTCTGCAAACTTAACAGCTTCCGCTTCGTTTCTTGCTAATTCAAATTTTGTAACAGGAATCCCATACTCCAAACATACAGTTTTAGATTCGTTTTCGAGGAGATTTTTCCTTCCTTCTTTATACACAACGTTGAATAATTTTGATGCAATAGTCAATGTTCATCATCCTTCACGAGATATCTACGAGGGAAATTGAAATTCTGTTATTCCACATTAATAAATCATTTTGGTTGGATATTAAGGAGACCACATCTTATATTCCCATTTATAGGTCCCGTTATCCTTTAAAATCCAAGCATCACAACCAATTTGTCCACTAATCCATCTGTTGTTTGTTTCATCCCAATAATGCCAGAACCAGTATTTTTCTTCTGATGGAGCTGCACTGACATTGTTAATTGAATTTACAAGTATGTGACCCGGTTCCATCCATGAGTAGTAGGTGTATGTCACTTCTGTCATGTTGTGTGTCAAATCGAACAATGTTGTGCCATGAGGAACTGAAATATTGTGCCATTCTACAGTTCCGTTTCCGTAGTCAATGCATAAATTTACTTTTATAGCACTTATTTTGTCCATAAAACTCTCGAGTTCTTTTGCTGCTAGGTCTGTTAACAATTTATAGAAATCATTAAGTAATGAGTTAAATTCCTCTCGTGTTATACTCTGCCCGTTCAATGTTCGGCTTAACAAATTATTATATGTTTCATTTAGTTTTGGAAATCTGTTCAATGCTAATGTGTAATTATTACCCATATTAGAAAGTAGATTTTTGTATTTGTCCACGAATAAGGAGAGATTTTCGCCAAAATGGTAGTATTCTTCAAGCAGTGAATTATAGTCTCTCGATAGCAAATCCAGCTTAGTTATCGATGTGTAATAATTTTCAGTTAATTCAGTAAGCAATTGTTGCTTTTCATATGCTTGTTTTTGATATCTCATCTGCTCAAGATAGTAATAGGCTGCAAATCCTGAGGTTATTGATGCCCAAACAGTAATTGCTAATGTTATGAACACTATTGTTCTTTTTTCAACCAATTTTTTCCACCACCAAAAGCTGATTTACCGCTTTGATTAACGGGAAGAAAGCTAAACCAAACACTGCAATGTTCGACGCTGTATGGATTAGTGAAAATGGCGTGCCATACCCAAGTGCGGTTATTACTGCCAGAGCAGGGTCTGTTCCAATAATCATATAGAAAAGAGCCATCCCAATATTGGTTACTAAATCATAAAACACCGTCAAAGCCGCCCCAAGAACCGCAGTTTCAAGCGGATTTGGCCTTTGCGTGTATTTCTTATATAAACCGCCAACCACACCAACCACGCTCATACCTAACATTTGAAAAGGCATGTTTAAACCAGCAAACCCCCACGGTGATAAAAATCCATTAACGAACATAACAAAACCTCCAAAAAACGCTCCAACAAACGGACCAAACAAAAAGCCAACAACAAACGAAAAAAGAGAAGTAAACTCAACATTAGGCGGTCTCGGAGCCAACTGAACCGCTAAGCATAATCCTGCTAAAACACCAAAAAAAGCTGCTGCACGTGAATTTTTGAGTGGGTTAAGCATAGATGTTGGATGGATTATCCATCCATATAAATCTTTCCATTTGCTTACTCTGAAACGGTTAAGAAAGCGAAAATTTTTGCATCATTAACCATGTTTTCGATTTTTGTGTACTCATTCGGTTGGTGGGCTGTTTCGTCTATTGTGCTCCAGACTACTGCGGGAATATTTATTCTTCGGAAGAATGCGGCGCATGTTCCTCCACCAATTCCACCTACTTTGGGCTCTACTTTTTTGATTTCTATTATTGCGTTTTTTAGCATAGTGACTATTTTGGCGTTTGCGTTTGTGGGTTTTGGTGCAATGCTTTTCTGTAAGACTTCAATTTTTATTGTAGCTTCAGTTTTCTTTTCATATTCTTTTGCGAGTTCTTCAATTTCGTTCAATATTTCTTCTAGGTTGTATTCTGGTAGGATTCTGCAATCAAAATAGGTTATGTCTTCTCCTGGAATTATGTTCACAGCGTCGACATTTTTTTCTTTCTTTGTCGGCTCAAATGTGCTCTCTGGCGGATTGAAATACTGGTTCTTAAGCGAATATTTTTCGTGTAACATTTTGTCCAAGGCTGATGCGCATTCCATTCCAATGCGATGTGCATTCAAGCCCTTGTTTGGCATGCTAGCATGCGTTTGCTTTCCAATGGTGCGCACTCTAAACCACAAGGCGCTTTTTTCAGCTATTTCAATGAAGCTTCCATCTTCGTTTCCTCCATCTGGCACAACGATTAAGTCGCTTTCTTTGAAAACTCCTTGTTTCGCCAAATATTGAATACCGTACCTGCTTCCCTGCTCTTCATCTGCAACAAAAGCCAGAGCAACAGTTCTTTTCGGCCTTATTTTCAGACTTTTTAAAGCTTTAATAGCAAAGATTGACGCAATCATAGACTGCCCGTTGTCTTCGCTACCACGTCCATAAACTCGTCCTTCATGGATAGTTGGCTCGAAAGGTTTCGTAATAGTCCAAAGGGAATTTTCTCCTGGTGGAACTACGTCTAAATGCGTTATTATCCAAAGTCGTTCAGACGTGTTTTCTCCGTAAGAGTATGCTACAATGTTTGGTCTCTTTTTTGAAGGAACACGGTTGTCTTCTGCATCGAAGTGTTCTATCTTGTCAAAGTCCATGCTTTCCAATAAGTGCATTAGTTTTTCAGCTTTCTTCGTTTCCCCTTCTCCACCATTTTCTGGAGCAATCGCTGGAATGCGGATAAGCTCAATTAACGCGTCAACCATCTCGTCTTTTTGTCTGTCAACTTCTGAGAGAATGTTTGAATATTGCATACGCCTCACACACATTTAGGCAATTAGTAGAGTAACAGCTTATCATCTTTAACGTTTGCTGAAACAAAAAGAATTGGAACTTGTGCAGTTTCTAGCTCAGCTGCTGCAAAGCCTTGAGTCGTTTTACTATGTTGGGGTGTGTAGAGAAAATCTCGATGATTCTGTCAACTGTTGTTACTTTCTGTGAAAGAATTTCTTGGACTAGTTTTTGTTCGCTAGAGCTTGACATCGTTGCTATTGCCATGGCATCTGCTTCTGCGCGGTCCGGGTCAGCAATGAATAAAGCTTTAAATGCGTTTAGGTGTTGCGTGTCATTTCTGGTTCTTCGCAGGTTTTTTGACGCTTGAACTATTTTTGCTAGGCCTTCGGAAAGTTTTCTCGAGCCGTCATCAACAATTTGCACGCTGTGTCTATCTGCGTAGTATTCGCGTAGGCGGCTTAGATATAATATGAACATGTTTAGAAGCCATGAGAAAGCCATGAATCCTAAGCCTAACGCGGCTCCGCCACTATCATTTCTCTGTTTGCTGTATCTTGACGAGAGCATAAGTGAAAAGCCTATGTAATAGAATAACGCTGGCAAAAGAGAAACAAACATCATTATCTGTACGTCTCTATGCTTCAAATGTCCAAGCTCATGTCCAATAACCGCCTCAACTTCTTCTGGCTCCAAAGTTTTCAATAATCCACTCGTGACGGCTACTCGGTTTCCTGCTATGGGCGAGCCATAAGCAAACGCGTTTGGAATGGGAATTTGTGCAAGCATTAACCTAGGCTTTTTCATTCCACTTTTCTTGCTTAAGTTTTCGACAACTTCATGGAGCTTTGGATTTTCAGTTTCAGGTATTTCGCGTGTGCGATAAAGCCCGTCGATTATGTATGGTGATATCAGCCACTGGAGAATGTTGAAGGCGACAACTAAGACGCCTAAAGTGATAAGGTCGAAAACGCCTGCCAGCGTTAGAACTACAGTAAAAACTAACGTGGATAAGCCAATTATTATGGCTAGAGTTCCGAAGATGGAGAGTCGAAGTTTCCAAATGCTCATTTTTTTATCCCGATAATGTTCACGAAACATATACTTGCTTATATTTTTTGCTCCACAAAAAGCCGACTTGTTATTCTGCAGAGAATTGATGGAATAAGTTAGTTTTAAATGATTGGTTGGTTAACGTGTTTGTATGAGTGTCCTTGTAGATGATGTTGGAAGTTTTCCGTTGCCAGTTAACGTAGATAGAAGAGTCTTCGAGAAGGCGTATGTTTTAGCTAGAAAGGCGATGCTAGGTGGAAAAGACATAAAAGACGACGATTTTTTATTAAACAAGTTTTACCATGTTGTAATTGACTCGTTTAAGAAAAAACTTGATACGGGGTTAGATGTAACCAATTACCCGCAGCATTATGACATACACAAGCAATTTTCAGATTTAATACATGAATCAATGAGCAAAGGCACATACGTTGTTGAAGATGAACACGCAATAATACCAGAAGTGAGAGTAATCCAAGAAGCTGCAAAAAGACTCTATGAAGAAAAAAAGAAAAAAATTTTATTACGCGTCTGCGTCACTGGACCCTTGGAGCTATATGCCAGAGAACTTGGAACAACTCCGTATAAGGATATACTTCTGATGTTTGCGGAGACAACGAGACGATTTGCAAAGAATGCTATATTGGATTCCAAATACGTTAAAACCGAAGTTGTTTCCATTGATGAGCCAAGTTTCGGCTTTCAAGACATAAGCATTGATAAGGAAACAATCTTGAATGTTATGGAGAAAGCCTTCGATTTTAAAGGAGCTACAAAACAGATTCATCTTCATTCTTCTTCGAGAACTGCAGAGCTGTTAGAAGTGAAAAATCTTGATGTAATATCTTTAGAGTATGCTGCTTCTCCTAAAAACATCGAAGCAATCTCAAGAAACATGCTTGAAAAAACAGACAAGCAGATAAGAATTGGTATATCACGAACAGATATAGACTCAATCATTGCCGAACTATATGAAAGAGGCATAACAAAACCACACCCAGAGCAGTTAGTTGAGGACGAAGAAACAATAAAAAGAAGATGTATTGTAGCTAAAAGCAGGTACGGCGACCGAATGACTTTTGCAGGACCAGATTGTGGCTTGGGCGGCTGGCCTACACAAGAGGTAGCTCAACTGCTTTTAAGGCGAACAGTGAACTCCGTGAAAAAACTTTAAAACCCATTTGTTTCTGCCAATTTAATGAAAAATTTGATAAAGGATTTCAGCGTTAATGTTATTTATGAAACAAGAAAATCTTGTAAGACTTCTCTTCGAACTCATTAAAAACTCAAAACGAAGCGATAGAGACTTAGCGAAAATTCTAGGCATTTCTCAGCCTACCGTAACTAGACTGAGGAAAATTCTGGAAAAAGAAGCCATAATACAATACACGGTAATTCCGAATCTTTCTTATTTAGACTTCGACATTTTGGTTTTCACGTTTGCTCGCACAAAAGAACTTGTCCATCCTCTTTGGGATAAAGGAAAGGAATGGGCTAAGCAACAACCGAACATTCTGTTCGTATCTACCGGTCAAGGAATGGATTCAGACGCAGTTATGGTTTCCGTGCATAAGGATTATGCTGATTTTATCAATTTCTATCACATTTTCAGAAGAGATTGGGGCAAGTATTTAGAGGATTTTAAGACGTTCATAATAAGTTTGAAGGGCAGCGTCCAAACGAAACCGTTCTCATTCAACTATTTAATTGACGCATACAAAAAAGAATCAACTAAATAATAATCTATTTTTTTCTATGTTTTTTCTCTTTTTCTTTCATCGCTTCAAACAAAGCGTGAAAAATAGTATAACGCTCTGAACTAGCAGAGGAATGCTCATCATCGCTGTTCTTTCCGTTTTTGTTTACCAAAGCCTTCTCCGAAACTGTGGACTCTTGCATGATATATCAAGGATATTTCAGCTGATGACATATAACAAAGAAACAACACATAATCTTAATTGCACGCTTACCGGTTTTGTTTTTCTCTAAACTCTGAACTAACTCGAAGGAGTGACGCTATTGCTATAATTTGCAACGTAAGGGTATAAAGGATAATCAGAATAAAAGACGCGCTCAAATCAGCAAACAGACCAAATACTGCGCCGCTAATGACGAAGCCGACACCGTAAGCTGTGTTAAATATGCCGTATGCGGTGCCTCTGGAAGAAATTGACGTAAGTTCTGAAACTGCAGCACGATAGATTGATTCTTGCATTCCAAGAACTACGCCAAATATTATTGCGGCAACTATGATTGTAGGCAATTCAAAGCTGACTAGAGTAAGCAAAGAAGGAAACATTGAAAGAACAAACGGCACAACAAGAATTTTTACGCCAAACTTATCATAGGCGTATCCACTAAGCAACGCGACGGGCGCGTCTACACCCTGAATAACTAGATAGATTAAAGGAACAATCCACGTTTGTCCTGTAGGCTGTAGAATCTGTGATGCTCTATACAGAATAAGCGTGTAAGATATCAAGCCAGCAGTGTTCAAGAGAACAGCAAAAGTGTAAATATAGAAAGACTTTGGTAACCGTTCTTTCTTATCGCCTTTCTCTTGAAGTTCTACACCGATTGCCTTTGAACCTATTTTCTTGTAAGTATAAGTTAAAAACGCTAAAAGCATCAGAAAGGGTATGAAAAGAAGGCTCAGAGTGTAATTGTAATTGTTGCTGGTTAAAAACATCAAAGTAGCTACTATCGCAGGTCCAAGCATACCGCCTATCTGGTCCAGAAATTCATGAATGCCGAAGGCTTTGCCAGCTCCTACACCTTTACTTACAACAGATAGCACAGTATCTCTCGAAGGCGACCTGAAAGCCTTTCCAAACCTCTCAAGCAAAACAAGTATTATGGCTACTTCTAAACCGAGAGGGATACCCAAAAACGGAATGGCGATAATCAAGCCGTAACCTAAAAATATGAAAAACCAATAGGCACGAGTTGTATCTGCCAAAAATCCGCTAACAAGCCTGAAAGCGTAGCCTAAAAAATCTCCTAAACCACCCACAAAACCTACAATAAACGCTGTGGCGCCTAAAAGTTCCAGATAGCTTGGAACTATTCCTCTAGAACCTTCATAGACGATGTCGCCCAGCAAACTTACAATTCCGAGAAGAAGAATGGCAAGGTACGCATTTTTTCGACTATCTAAGTTTGTTTCTTGCTGCATTTTTATCTCCGAGTACCTACGCTTAATGGCTCTTTTACTTTTTTCGTTGTTGAATAAACCGTTTTATTGCTTTTTCATGCTTTTCCAAGGATCTTCCAAATGCTTCCGTTGCGTCTTTTTCAAGCCAGTTTAGATAGGCAAGGCTTACAACAATCACGTCTGCTATGTCCACTTCAATGTCTTTTCCAAATCGTCCCTCTGTAACGTATTTTTCTGCGACTTGACCTACTTGTTCTGCCAGAAGAGTTATGAAGAAACTAGATGTGAAAATCTCTTTTTTATGGGCTTCGTAGGAAATTTTCTTCACTGCTTCCTGAGCTTTTAATAACATTAACATCAAACCTTTCGCTTTACTCTTAAAAAATTGAAGTATATAAGATTAGAAGATGAGAAAGCTATTATTGCCTTTGGGCTCTAGCACTATCCCATGCCTGCGTTATTTCCTTAACAAGTTGCGGATAAAGCATGAAAATATCTTTAGGGTCTTCAACGTAAATGTAAAACATGTAATGTCTAGCAAAACTCGTTAACTTCGTCGATTGATATTCTGGCTTTCTAGGCAACCTTTCAACATAACGCTCAACAACGGCGTCTAAGATTTTTTCAAGTTTTTCTGTAGGCAAACTATGATCAAAAGTTAACTCAAATCCGTAACAAAATAATTTTGATTCCTCTTCTCTAAAACGAAAATTTATGATATCCTTGTCCAAAATTCTTAGAGTGCTTATAGAAGCAACACTATTTGTTGGCGTTAGAATTTTTGCGTAGTTCAACGTTATTTCTTGCACTATGCCTTCAACACCGTCTATGCGAACATAATCACCTACGCGGAATGGCCTAGTGACCAGGATAAACAGACCCGCTATTAGGTTTCCAATCGTGCGCGTAGAAGCAAAACCAACCGCGGCCCCACTAAGAGCTGAAAAACTAACTATTACATCTGCTGGGACTCCTCCGAGATGCAGAAGCGCCACAGTCGCTCCGACAAGTATTATGAGCCGCCCAGTTAAGACTAGTCCATTTCCAACTTCTGGAGGCATTTCAGTTCGCTTTATGAGCCGCCTCAGCCACCTTGTGATTAAACGCTCCAAAACGGCAGCCACAACGGCTATAACAATTACCCATATTACAGTAATCAAATATGGATATTCAGCAAAGATGTCGAAAGCCATCAGCTTTAAACTTCCTATATTAATAAGGAACAGTTAGACCAAAATCTAAACTTAAGTTTATCTGATTTTACGCTTGGAAAATCAAAGAGGAAGTTTTTGTTAGCGAAAGTTTTTATTGATGTTAGAAACTTACATTGGCATTACGTTAGAGGATGAAAAGTTATGGCTTTGCAGAAAGGAGACTTCATACTAATAGATTACACGGCTAAGGTTAAGGAAACAGGCGAAGTTTTTGACACAACCATTGAAGAAACCGCCAAGAAGGAACGTCTATATAAAGAAGGTGAAATTTACGAACCAAAATTAGTCGTAATCGGTGAAAGTTGGGTTCTCAAAGCCTTAGACGAAAGCCTAGCAACAATGGAAATAAACAAACCTACAACCGTGGAAATTCCACCGGAAAAGGCTTTCGGAGCCAGAGATTCCGAGAAAGTCAAAAGAATATCCTTGAAACACTTAGCCGACAAAGGAATAACTCCAAGTCTTGGAATGCGCATCGAACACGACGGAAAGATGGCTACCATACGCGCAATAGGAGCCGGAAGAGCTCTACTAGATTTCAACCCTCCTTTGGCAGGAAAAACTCTCATATACGAAGTTTCCATCAAAAAGAAACTTGAGACAACAGAAGAGAAAATAGCCGCGCTTATTCATCGCCGAATACCAGGCGTGGAACAAGCCAAATTCAAATTCTCGGTTAAGGAAAAAGCAGTCAGTATAGAAATGCCTGAAGAATCTTTCTATTTAGAGGGGATTCAAGTGGCAAAAAGAGGCATAGCCATGGACATACAGAAATTCTTCCCAAAAATAACCACCATCAAATTCACAGAAACCTTTAAAGCTGAACCTAAAACTCAAACAGAAAAGAAATCACAGTAGGTTCCATAGTAAAACTAGTAAGTATAGTGTTACGCGTTGAGACAACTTATAGAAAGTTTTTTATCCTCTTTACCTTCAACACATTGGTAATATCTGCTTAATGTGGTAGATGAAGTAATTTAGGGATTCAAAGATGATGGCTAGAGATGTTTACATAATTAATGAGGTTAGGACCACTTCTTTCAAAGATTATTTATGGATTAAAGCTAGTTGTATGGCATATTTTTTTCTGCAAATAGCGCATTCTGAAAGGGTGGTCTCATGGTAGAAGCGTTTGGAGCTAAAACCGCTGTCTCATTCGTTTTACCCGCCTATAACGAAAGCGAAGTTATAGAAAACGCTTTGGAAAGATTAGACTCCACGATTAATGGTCATGGTTTTCGTTATGAAGTGGTTGTTGTTGATGACGGCAGTGTTGATGATACTCGTTTGCGAGCTTTAAAATACGCGTCTAGAAATGGGCATGTCAGAGTCATTGGATATAACAAAAATATTGGGAAAGGGTTTGCAGTTAAAACTGGTTTTTGGCGCGCATCCGGAGGCGCTGTTGTTTTTATTGACAGTGATTTGGACATAGATATTGGACAAATCAGACGTTACGTTAAGGCTTTGGAAAATAGTGATATTGTTGTTGGTTCCAAATGGCATCCTAATTCCGTCGTGACTATGCCCCTCATTCGGAAAGTGTTAAGCCGTGTTTTTAATCTTCTGGTTAGACTATTAACAGGCGTTAAAGTTAGTGACACTCAAACTGGAATAAAAGCTGTTAAGCAAGAATCTTTAGTTGAGGTTTTTAAGTGTTTAAGCGTTAAACGTTATGCTTTTGATGTAGAGCTGCTGGCTCTTGCCAAAATTTTCGGTTTGAGAGTTATTGAATTGCCTGTGAAGCTAAAGATTAGCAAACTGTTCAGCCTTAAGGAGTGTTGGCACATGCTTGTTGATTTGCTCGGTATTGCGTATAGACTCAGAATTGCAAAGTGGTATCAGCACAGGTTTTCTTATCTTTATGGGTCAGGATAGATGCTATTAGCAATATTCAATAATTGATATTTGATATAATCTTAGCACTTGCTCACTTGGAGCATACAAAGTATGAAAGTAGGTGTAATTTCAGTTTATCCTCCATCGAGGTTAAAACACTCAAAACATAGTGGTGTTGCATCATACACGAAGAACTTGGTTGTTTCTTTACTAGAAAATTGCCAAGTAGATGTTTTTGCAGATAAGATACCCCACACGACTGATTATTATGGGGAAGGTGAAAAAGTTTATAGATGTTGGAATAAGGGCGTTTTTTATCCGTTTCAAATTTTTAAGCAGTTATTGCGCAAGAATGTAGATGTTGTGCATATACAGCATGAAATATACCTTTATGGTGGATTTGGTTCGGCGATAATTTTTCCATTTTTGCTTTTTTTGATTAGGTTACTTCGGAAGCCCGTGGTGGTTACGTTGCATGGAGTGATTCCATTATCTAAAATTGATGAACGTTTTCTAAAGGAAAACTGGATAAGAGGTAGACCCTTTGTAATGAAAATTGGATTGACCTTACTTGTAAAAATTATAGTGTTTCTCTCAACTGCAATTATTGTACATGAAGAAAGCTCTAAAGAAACGTTAAAAAGTGAATATCGATGTCCTCCTCGTAAAATCTTTGTCATTCATCATGGCGTTGAGGAAGGATCTGATTTAATTGAGAAGGACGAAGCGAAAAGAAACTTGGGCTTAAGCGGAAAGAACTTGATTTTATTCTTCGGTTATATTGCTGGTTACAAAAACGTGGAGTTACTAATTGAAAGTGCTAAATTTTTGAAAACATCCAATTGGGTCTTGATTATAGCTGGGGGTCTGCATCCTAGATTGAATGGTGATCGTGAGTATCTTAGCTATGTCTCAAGTTTGCATGAGAAGGCTTCGGAGATATCTAAAGACCGTATTTTATTCAAAGGTTTCATTTCAGAAGGAGAGATTCCATTGTATTTTTCTGCGGCAGATTTGATAGTTTTTCCCTATAAAATTAGCATGCATTCTAGTGGTCCACTTGCTCTTGCTGCTTCTTATGGAAAACCATTTCTAATTAGTGACATGTTTAGCGAGGTGATTTTTTTCAGAGAGGCTGTGTTTAAGAATGATCCTAAAGAGCTTGCGGGCAAAATAGATAGATTTTTTGGAGATGCTGAGTTTCAATCAAAAGTTTTAAGATGTTCTGAAGAATTTAAGATGAAGCGATTGTGGAGTGATGTTGCTAGAAAGACATGTGAGCTTTATCGAGAAGTGGTATCACAAAAATGAAGTTTGAATCTGCGTTTCCAGTTAATTATAAATCGCCATATGTTTTCGTGGTTTTTTTAGTTGTCTTCGCGTCAATTATACGTCTTTATCAGTTAGGCGTGATTCCTCTTTCGTTGTATTATGATGAGATTACTAGCGTTTACTTTCCATTTCTATATTTTCAAGGCGAGAAAAGTCTTCCTGTGGTATCGATTTTAATTAGCATAGTTACTGGAACTATTTCCATTTACGGTTTTGCTGGTCCTTCTGCGTTTTGGACGAGGGTTCCATCGGTTGTGTATGGTGTGTTGTTTGTTGTTGTTTGTTGGGCATTGGGAAGAAGGTTGTATGGGCAGAGAGTTGGAATTTTAGCTGGTTTATTAGCCAGTGTTATTCCTTGGTCGCTTCATTTCAGCAGATATGGAGTAGTATGCGTGGTAAGTTACGCGTTTTATGTTGCGTTAGCGGTTTACTTGCTTGTGCTCTATTTTCAAACGGGTAAAGACCGTTTCAAGTTTGCAGCTTTTATTGTTGTAGGAGTTTCGCTTTATACTCATGCTATGGCGCTTATTTTTGACACTTTATTTTTTCCGTTAATAATTTTTGCTGGACTTGTTTATAACCGAACAAAATTGCGCAAAATATTAGGGAACATGCTATTGTTTTTTATGATTTTTTTGGTTTTCGCATCGCCTTTTTTGATTAGTTACCTTTTTATGGCTGAACAATTTTCATTTCAGACGCACACAACAATACAGCATTACAGTGGCATAATCGAAGTGGTAGAGGGCGTCGTAAAAAGGGCATACTTGCATCTTTCTCCGGACTTTCTAGTAATTTCTACTGGCAAATCATTTTCAATGCTTAATGGTTCGGGTGAGTTTATAACACAAAGCGGGCTTTACTATTTTGGTACTGCTGGAAAGACTGGAATCTTAAATACTTATGGCATATTTGTCTATTTGGGATTTTTATGGTTGATATATAAAGTAGTTAAGCGTCCAATTGTTAGTTTTCGATGGATTCTTTTAATTTGGTGGGTAGCTTCTTATGCTATTGCTAGTGGCTTTGCATATTATGATAATCCGAACGCAGCAAGAAACATCGTTGGGTTGCCCGCTTTTATTCTTGTAATTAGTTTGGTAATCAGTAAAGTTTGGCATGTATTGTTTAATTCTAATGATGGTTACATATCTAAACGAGCGTTTAAGAGGTCGTTTCCTGTGAAAATGTTGAAAAGTTTATTCTTAATTTCTCTTATAGTTCCTTCAGTGTATTATTTGCCTACATACGTTATGACCTACGAGTCTTCATATGACTACTTTGATTATGACTATAAACTTCTCTCCGATTATCTAACAGAAAACCAACTTTGGAACAATAGTATCGTTCTTAATGAGACACGACCAGATAAGTGGTATGCTAATATAGTCTTGTCTTTTTATAACCATTCTGCCAGCAAAAGAATAGTCGTCGGTAATCTGTCTACCGCTTTGTCTATGTTAAAATATAGAAAAAACACAGTTGTATATGTGACCAGAAATATATCGAACCAAAGTAGTTCATCTCCATTGTTCCGTTTTACGTTTCTGAACATAATTTATTATCCAGATAATACGCCGGTTTTTGCAGTATGGAAAATAAATCGGCTTTAAGGAGAAACGGACATGTTAACCGAGACTAAAAGAGCAACAACTAAAATATGTAGAATTAACACCAGCAAGGGACTAATAGCACTGATTCTGATAGAAAGCTTTGTTTACAGATTTGCCAAAGAACTCTTGCATTATTCATCTCATTATGATGAGCATATCCCGGTTTTCAAAATGGAAGGAGAAATTATTCAAAAAAACTCTATAATCGAAGAACGACGTAATTCACTTTTGCAGTTGCGAAAAAGATGGGTGGCAAATTAATTGAGAGTTTTGCTCATTAACCCTCACATTTTTTCAGGCGGAGCTGAACGAGTGATTATTTCATCTGCTCGGTGGCTAAACAAACTTGGAGTAAAATGTGATATACTAACACTATCACTAGAGTTAGAGTCGCTCAGAAAAGAAAAAGAGATTCGCTTGCTTTTACCTCCAAAAGAGATTAAATACAATTTTAATTTGACAATTCACGGTGCAGCAAAAAGATTATTTCTAGAACTTAAAGAATTATGCTCTTCTTTAAATGCAATAAAAGATGACTACGATATTTTCAATCCGCATAATTTTCCTGCGTATTGGGTTTTCGGTCTCGTAAAGACACCAAATAGGGCTAAAGTCGTGTGGACATGTCATAACGTCTTCGATGTCTATGGTCCGATGATAGCTATTTTCCAAAAAAACGGACTACCACATAAGTTATTTAAGATACTCACAACTTTTGATAAACGCGTAATAACTAGAAAAGTCAACGCAATAGTAACAGTATCTTCATTACATGCAAGAGAAATCACTCGCAGTTATGGCAAACAACCGTATATCATTACTCCCGGAATTGATTTTGAGTGTTATGCGCAAGGAAATGGTAGGGTATTTAGAGAAAAATACAATGTGTTAGACTCTTTTTTGGCGATTCATGTAGGCAATTTAATCCCTATAAAAAATCAAGAAATCAGTATTAGAGCCATTGCGATTTTGCGAAATGTAATCCCTAACATACGTCTTGCAGTGATAGGTGGCGGTCCTGATTTGTTAAAGCTTAAGAAATTAGTGGTAGATTTGAATCTGGAAAAGAATGTGTTTTTTACAGGAAATATGGACGAACATGAGTTAAGGAATGCCTACAAAGCTGCTAACGTCAATTTATTACCATCTGCACTTGAGAGTTTCGGTTTAACGCCTATAGAAGCGCTAGCTTCTGGTACGATTAGTATCGTTTCAAAAGAGGCTGGCGTGGCAGAATTTCTCGAAAAATACAAGGCTGGTTATGTTTTAGAGAATAGAATACCAGCTGAATTAGCAAAAGCAATCTTACACGTTTATGAGAATCCAGAAGAAGCCAAAATTAAAGTTGAAAAAGCTCAAACTATCTTGCAAGAGAAGTTTTCATGGAAGAGTTATGCACAAAGGCTTCTAGAAGTCTATAAAGACGTGTTGAGAGAGGATACACAACGTTTAGCATAGATTTTATTGAGTTAGCATATGAGTTTCCTGCAAGTTTGAGCCCTCCGAAGAACGAAGACTATTTTAGACTGCCAGTTTTGGTAGCCAAAGAGATGGGTTTACGAGCATGTGTTTATAGTATGCGGACACCAGTTAGAACTAAGAAGCAGGAATCTGTTAGCGAAGTTCTAGTGCGTAGGTTTGATGACCCATTTTTCTTATTACTCTCGACTGTTGCTCAGAAGCCACTAATTGTGCATGGACATAGTTTCGGGTGGATACCCTCTAGCACTGCTCCGTTACTCATTAAAAAATACGTGTTTACTCCGCACATTTACCGTTTAGATAAATTTAACGGAAACTTGACTAAGTTGATTCTTACTTTGATCAGCAGAGCTAATGCTATTATTGTCCTCACCAAGTTTGAGGCAGGTTGGTTTATCCCATATGTTGAAAAGGAAAAAATACACATCATACCGCATCCTATTGATTTTCACTTTTTCAGTAACCTTAAAAAGGATGAATGCGATGAAATCCGTAGACGCTTTCAAATTGATAATGAGCTTGTATTAACAGTAGCTAACCTTGTTCCACGCAAAAATCTTGAGACATTACTAAAAGGCTTCAAATTAGTAACTCAGACCCTGCCCAAAAGCAAATTAATAATCGTTGGCTCTGAGCCTCCAACAATATTGGGCGTAGTGAAAACAAGAAAGACAAAAATAAGCTATTACGAGAGTCTCAAAAAGATGGTGACTAGTCTAAGCTTAGAAAGGCAAGTGATTTTTGCCGGATACAAAAATGAGTATGAGCTGAGGAAATTTTATGCTGCTGCGGATGTCTTTGCGCTTCCATCAACCACCGAAGGCCAGTTATTGTCTGCTGGAGAGGCTGCTGCTGCCGGTTTGCCGTTGGTTTTATCCAGTTTAGAGCCGCTGGTGGAGATTTACAAAGAGTGCGCTTTATTCCATGCCCCAACAGACCATGTTTCATTAGCGAACCATATAATTAATCTGCTCACTAACAAAGAACTTGCTAAGAAACTGTCCGAAGCAGGCAAGAAAAAAATGCGAGAATATGATGTGTCTGTGATAAAACCTAAACTTAAGGCATTATATGAAAAATGCCTAAAAGACATGTAGGCAATCTGCAAGTTTCTTGTCAATCATATATGTCCAATTCTGAAAGTATGTTCTAGAACAATTGCATACTGAAAGTATTGTTATATCACATTCGTTGTCTTTGCGAGTTTTTCACAAGTTTCCTTGTTCAAGTTCAGCTTGTTGAGGATCGTGTATCTTTCCGGTCTTATCGTTGCAGCGATTTCTAACGCTTTCACAGCATCCTCTTTCTCTATGTCTAGCTCGTTTGCGTTTGTTGGCGCTCCCAGCTTCTTCAATGTGTCTCTTATTCTTTTCCAGTTTGTCCTATGCAGATAAGCCATCATAATTGTTCCCACACCGCATCTTTCGCCGTGCATGGTATGGTTTGGCTTGATCATGCCAAGGGCGTGGGCAAAGAGGTGTTCTGAGCCGCTGCAGGGGCGGCTGCTTCCAGCGATGCTCATGGAAACTCCGCAGCTTATTAGGGCTTCTATGACTACTCGCACTCCTTCTTCGTTATCAGGTTTGATTTGCTCAGCGTTTTCCATAACGAGTTTGGCACTCATCAAAGCCAAGCTTGCAGCGTAGCTTCCGTAATACTCGTTTTTTTCTTCATGCGCTAGCTTCCAGTCTCTAACTGCGGTGAATTTTGATATGATGTCTCCGCAGCCGCTTATGAGAAAGCGCCATGGCGCTTGCATTATTATGTTTGTGTCGGCTACTATGGCTATGGGTGCTTGAGCCATAATGGAGTAGGGTTTCTCGTATCCCCTCACAGAAGAGAGGGGGCTTGCAATTCCATCATGTGAGGCGGTTGTTGGAACGCTAATGAATGGAATTTTCTGTCGTGCAGAACTCAACTTTGCAACGTCGATTTTTGTTCCGCCACCCACTCCGAAAACGACTTCAGGTTTTAGAATTTTTATTTTTTCTTCTACTGTTTCTACGTCTTTAACCGTGGCTGATTCTACGAGGAAAACGTCAACTGCAATTCCCTCTTTTTCTAGGAGCTCCTTAACTGTTTTTCCAGCGATTCCGTAAGTTTTGGAACCTGCGATTATTAGTGCTGATTGGGTAAATCCGAGCCTGCGTGAGATTTCACCGATGTGTTCTATGGTTCCGTTTCCAACGATTACTTCTCTTGGAAGTTGCATGCGGTGATGTTTTAATGACAAATCAATCACATTTTAGCTGTGTTTTTTGCGATAATTCCCTTTTACTGTGTATGCTCAGAACCCTTTTAAATCCAACGGTTCTCGCGGTATAATATTGTTATATCTTTTGAACCGTAATATTAATAAATCCCATGGCGTGATTACATGGTGTCTACTTCCTAGCGAAGTAATCTTGACGTGTTTAGGTTTTGGGAGAAAAATCGACATGACAAACAGTGATTTGGAAAAGCGGTTAGTGATGAAAGGAACCACAACCATAGGCGTCGTCTGCAAAGACGGAGTCATATTGGCTTCAGACACACGGGTAACCATGGGTTTCTACGTGGCTCATAAACATGGGAAGAAAATATACAAGATAGACGATCATATAGGCATGACTATTGCTGGTTCAGTGGCTGATGCGCAGAGAACTGTGGATATAGTCACGGCTAATGCGCAGCTTTATAAGATAAATATGAACCGACCAATTCCCGTTAGTTCTGCAGCGAGAATTATTGCGAACCTTCTGTTTTCTGCTAGGTATGTGCCTTTTCTGGCGCAAGTTCTGGTGGGCGGTGTAGACGACACTGGGCCTCATGTATTTTCTTTGGACCCTTTTGGCAGCTTGACTGAAGAAAAGTGTGTTGCGACTGGTTCTGGTTCGCCGATAGCTTACGGTGTTCTTGAAGACCAATACAAGGAAGACATGTCTGTTGAGGAGCTTTTGCCTGTTATTGTTAAGGCTGTCAGTTCTGCTATGAAGCGTGATGCAGCAAGCGGAGACAGCTTTAACATTGCAGTAATCGACGGGAATGGCTATAGAGAGTTGCTTGACAAGGAGAAAAAGAAGCTTCTGCATAGTTGAGGAAGTTAAAAGTGGCGCCAAACTCTGAAAAAGACAAAATAGAAATAAGCCAGTACATATTAGGGCACGTTCCGAAAGAGGCTGAAGTAACAAGAATCGAATATGAAGGGTCAACGCTGGCGGTTTACGCCAAAAAACCAGAAATTTTAGTCGAACAAAGCAGCTTAGTTGCGGACATAGTCAATGTGATAAGAAAAAGGATAGTCATACGTTCCGACCCATCAGTGAGGCTTCCAGAAAAAGATTCAGAGCGTGCAGTGCGTGAAATAATTCCGCCGGAAGCTGAAGTGACAGACATAAACTTTGACCCAAGTCTCGGCGAAATAATAATTGAAGCGAAAAAGCCAGGACTTGTCATCGGAAAAAATGGTGCAGTTCTTCAAGAGATTATAAAGCGGACAAAATGGCGGCCTCATGTTTTGCGGAGCCCTCCATTACGTTCTAAAATAGTAACTCACATGCGCCATTACCTTCATTCTGAAAGTAAGGAAAGAGAGAGAATACTGCGGATGATTGGAGAGAGAATTTTTAGACCTAAAACTTACGAAATTGGTGACGTGCGTGTTACGGCGCTCGGCGGAGTTCAAGAGGTTGGGCGGTCAGCGTTTCTGGTTCAGACAAGAGAAAGCAGTGTATTGTTAGACTGCGGCATTAATCCTGGTTCTTCTAGGCCTTTTGAGGCTTTTCCGAGGCTTGATAACCCGTTGTTTGAGCTTGATTCTTTGGATGCTGTGGTTGTTAGTCATGCACATCTTGACCATTGCGGTTTGGTTCCGTTCCTTTACAAGTATGGGTATGACGGCCCAGTTTACTGTTCTGCGCCGACTTCGAACCTTATGACGCTTCTTCAACTTGACTATCTTGACGTGGCTAACAAGCAAGGCATAACGGCACCTTACGACCAGAAGGATGTTCGCGAATGTGTGCTGCATACTATTCCTTTACGGTATGGCGTCGTTACGGATATTGCTCCGGACATTCGTTTAACTCTGCATAATGCTGGTCACATTTTAGGCTCTTCGATGGTTCATTTGCATATAGGCGAAGGCTTGCATAACGTGGTTTATACTGGCGACTACAAGTATGCCCGAACGATGCTTTTGGAAGCGGCGACATCAGAGTTTCCAAGAGTTGAAACTATAATCACCGAAAGCACTTACGGAGGTCCAGACGATTTCATGCCTTCACGCGTTGAAGCTGAAGAACGTTTGACGGCGATTGTAAATGAAACTCTTGAGCACAAAGGCAAAGTTTTGATTCCAGTGCCAGCAGTTGGAAGAGCACAAGAAATAATGCTTATTATCGATGGTTATATGCGACGTGGTTTGATGAAGGAGGCGCCCGTGTTCATCGAGGGCATGATTTCTGAAGCCACAGCAATTCACACGGCTTATCCGGAATATTTGGGAAGAGAAGTTCGCAATAGCATACTTCATGACGGAGTTAATCCTTTCCAGTCTGATTATTTTACGGTTGTTGAGCACCCGAATGTTAGACAAGAGATTATCGAAGGTGAACCGTGCATTATTATGGCAACTTCTGGAATGCTCGAAGGCGGACCCGTAATAGAATATTTCAAAAGTTTAGCAGACGACGAACGAAACACTGTGGTTTTCGTTAGCTACCAAATTGAAGGCACTTTGGGAAGAAGAGTGCAAAAGGGCTTAACTGAAGCTACTATGATGAGCGCTGAAGGAAAAATGGATGTTGTTAAAGTTAGATTGCATGTGGACTCGATTGAAGGCTTTTCCGGGCACTCGGATAGACGACAAATAATCAACTACGTGACTCATTTGAAGCCAAAACCCGAAAGAGTTGTCATATGCCACGGCGAAAGAGCAAAATGCCACAGCATAGCAAACTTCATCCAGAGAAACTGTGGAGTACAAACGCTTGTGCCGGCAACCATGGAAACTTTCAGACTTCTCTAGACGCTTTTGTTATCATTTTTGAGCTTCAATAAGATAGTTTACGCCCCAACTCCAATGGATTTCCTTGCCGCTTATCAATTGTAAACCTCACTATTGATTTAAAAAGAAAGTTGAACCTATAAATAAGGGGGGGTATAAACTCCAGAGAGCAAATAATCTTCTTCTACTAACCATTCAGTTTCTTTATGGCTTCTTTAATTGTTAACACTGAGTTTTCAAAACGCCTTTTCACTTCTGACGTCAATTCCAATTCTAGCACTCTTTCTATGCCGTTCCTGCCAAGAACCACAGGAACACCAATGGAAACGTCTGAAAATCCATATTCACCCTGCAAGTATGTGGATACACTCATCACTCTGTTTCTGCCTCGGAGAATAGCATCAGCCATAATTGCGATTGTTGCCGCTGGCGCATAAGTTGTCGATCCCTTCAACTTTATCACGTCAGCGCCAGAACTCACCGTTAAATTCACTATTTTCTCAATCTGTTCTTCCCTAAGCAACTTCGTTATAGGTATCCCAGAAACAGAAGCATACTCAACAAGCGGAACCATAGAATCACCATGCTCACCTATAACTAAAGCACGAACATCCTCCCTAGAAACATTCAACTCAGTCGCAATGTAAGACCTGAAACGCAGAGTGTCCAAAATGTTTCCCATCCCAAAAACCCGATTTCTTTCAAAACCAGACTCCTTGTAAGCCACATAAGTCATAATGTCAACAGGATTCGTGACAACCATCAACTTACAATCAGGCGCATACTTCACAATTTCCTTAACTACAGATTTAACTATAGCCGCATTCTTGTTCATAAGGTCAATCCGTGTCATCCCCGGTTTTCTCGCTTCACCAGCTGCCAATATTACAATTTCTGAGCCTTTCATTGCACTGAAATCATTTGTTCCCACAATTTTCCCATCAAACTCAATCGCTGGTGCTGTTTGCATCATGTCTAATGCTTCGCCTTTAGCTAAATTCTCAAAAATGTCAATTAACACAACATCGCCTATTCTGTACCTTAAGATGTTGAATGCTGCTGCGCTTCCTACTTTTCCAGCGCCAATTATAGTTATCATACGAAAACGATTAGCTAATTCTAAATAGATATACTTAACTGCACTTTTCAGTCCGCTCTTCCTTTCATGTTGGTGGTCCTCGCAGCGTCCATTCGGGAACACGCGCATTCGGAACAGAATCTGCCCTAGGAAGATATGGTTTAACATCTACAATTGGCGAATCTTCGAAAGCGTCAAGCCCCCTCACAGTCAGACTGCACTCTTCAACTTTAACCAGCTCCACAACACACAAACCTATCGGATTTGGACGTGAAGGGCTTCTACAAGCAAAGACGCCCGTTTCCACGTTCCACGCGTGCTTTTTTGGAAAAACCAGCAATGTCCGTCTTTCCTCTTCTTTATCACGCAAATGCATCCAGTAAAGAATGATAATATGCGAAAAATCTTGTATGCCCTTAAGCCCAGCACAAAATTCTGGAAAAATCCGCACTATGGCTTCTTGTTCTCCAGCTTTTTCAACAACTCCAATAAAGCGAAGTTCACCCTTAACACTCATTTTCTCATACACCCAATTCTCTTTTTCACAAAGCAATTGAGAACTGCAAATCAATATTCTAAATTCATAAGTGTTTTAATATTTTTCACGTAAGCTATGTGATTGCAGGGTGAAATTGCCTTGAGCGAACAAATCTTTCAAAGTTGCAAAGAACTAATAGACGACGCAAAGATGGGCTGCGCAGACCTCGTTTTTAAAGAAGTTTGCCTTGAAATTTTGTCAAGAGCACGAAACATTTTAACAGAAAAACAGTTTAAACAATTAGTGGCTTATGCCGCGGAAAGAATGAAAGAGAAAATTCCTTTTGAGTTGCAAGAGCAATTAATGGCGCACAAGTGAAACATAAAACACGTTCGCAAGCTTACTATTTAATCATCAACGGTTTGCGGGGCAACGCAGCATCGAAGGCAATTCTACCCTGCAACCTTCACTTTTGTGAAATACCAAATTCTGCTTAGCCAAGCTTATAACCGATTTTCCTTAAGAACTCCTTCCTTGCTTTAACATCCTCAGTCTTTTCTACTCCTTTACTCTTGAACCCATCAACAACGCCTACTATCCCTCTGCCCTGTTCAGTTTCAACAATTATGACTTCAAGAGGATTCGCGGTAGCAGCGTAAATGGTGCAAACTTCTGGCACTTTTTTGATTTTGTCTAAAACGTTTATTGGATAAGCCTCTTTAATGAAAATTAGGAAACTGTGACCGCACGCAATCTCAAAGGCTTTTTCCGCCGCTAACCGTCTTAATTCTTCATCGTTTCCTTCATGTCTCACCAAGCACGGTCCCGAACTTTCACAAAAGCCTATTCCAAATTTTATGTTCGGCACGGCATTAACCAAAGCTTCGTATAAATCTTCAACTGTTTTGATGAAGTGTGCCATGCCTAAAATCACATTGCAGTCCTTTGGTACTTCAACCTTCACGGTTTTAAATTCCAACATTACACCATCTCCAAATGCTGTTTTTGTCAACGTCAGATTAAAAATTAAGCGTCACTTTCAATTTTCCTCCTTGCAACCTTTATAGCAAAAATTATCATCCCTAACACTACTATAATTGACGACATGTAAAAAGCATTTACATAAGCTGCATGTCTAGGCAAGCCAAACACTTCAATTTGAACATCTGCGATTGGTCCGCCAACCAAAAATCCGGCTGGTCCCCAGCTTAACGCCATAACAGTATTGTACCTGCTGAGCAACCGCCCTCTTTTATGCTCTGGAATTATGTCTCCAGCAAAAGCGAAACCAACCGTGTAGAGCGTCCAGAATGCTACACCGTTTAATCCATAAGTTAAAGCCATTAATGGAACATTTAAGGGCACACTGTAGAAGAGTGGCGTAATTGCCGCGAGAATCAAGCCGACGAACAGAACTTTGCTTCTTCCAATTTTATCTGCAAGCCCCCCAGATACTATGCTGGCAAGCATGCCCCCTATTGTCCAAGCGCTCAGTATAAGGCTCATTTCCGCGTCGCTTGCGTTTAGTCCTTCTGGCAAGTCGATAAAGAGAAGAAAAATCTGATTGATTGACGCAGCGCCCAAAACTATGATTATGAGAGATATCAAGAACCACTTGTAGGTTCTTTCACTTTCTTTAGCAAATTCAACATCATTTTCGTTGTTTTTCATGGCAGTTTTTTGGTTTTGTTCATGGCTTCTTGCTTTTACGCGTCTTGACGTAAACGCCATTGTCACTGTCCCAGTAAACAGTAAAGCAGTGACTATGTAAAATATTGTGCCATTCCTAAACCCCTCTCCACCGCAATATAGGAAACCAGCGAATATTATGCCAGTCATTCTGCCCAATGACGCAATGAAATTTAACGTTCCAACCACTTTTCCACGTATCTCGGGCGTTGTAACATCCGTAAGCAATGTTGCCCATCCCACATCCGACATCGACCAAAAAAACTCCAATAGGGATAAACCAAAAATTATCGCCAAACCCGCAGCGAAACTGCTTCCAACATCTATTAAGGATTTGTGCGTGATAAACACGATTATGTAACTGAATGCAGCTATTGTTTCGCCAATAATTATCAATTTTGTTCTAAGCCTATAACGGTCACTTATTCTTCCCCACAACAAGTTCTGACCCAAGGCAGAAGCCACCATGTTAAGTGTTCCAAGAGCCGCAGTTAACGTGGTTTTTGGCATTAGAGTGTAAAGGTAGTTTATCATGAAAGTGTAGAAAACTCCCCTTCTCACAAATGTTAAAAACTGGAAAAGTCCCAAATTGAAAAACACGTGCACACTAGATGCAAGGTTTAACGAGCTTCCTTTAATGGGATTTTTCATTTGAAAGATCACTTCGGTTTCTCTGCTATCTATGATGGCGTTCTTGGTTTGCATCCAAAATGAAGACAGAGGAATGGATAAAACTTGTTATATTAAGAACTTGCCGTCCTTGTAGAATATTTTGCCGTCCGCGTAGATTTCTCCGCCCTTCTTCATGTCTTTTAGAATGTCCCAGTGGATTGGCGACTTGTTCAAGCCTCCAGATTCTGGGTAAGAGTTTCCAAGAGCCATGTGTATTGTTCCGCCCATTTTTTCGTCGAAAAGCATGTTTTTAGTGAATTTTGTTATGGCATAGTTAGTTCCAATAGCCGCTTCTCCAATGCGTTCTGCGCCTTCAATTTTAAGGACTTGTTGCAGAAACTCGTCGCCCTTTTCTGCTGATGCTTTCACAACCTTTCCATCTTTGAACGCGAGTTTTATGTCTTCAACTTCTCTTCCAAAAACTAATCCTGGAAAAGTAAATCTTATCGTGCCGTTCACAGAATTTTCAATAGGTGCAGTAAATACTTCGCCGTCTGGCATGTTTTCTTTTCCACCGCAGTTTATCCATCTTCTGCCCTTTGCGTTAAAAGTTAAGTCTGTATCTTCGCCTACTATGTGAATTTCACTGGTTTTGTTCAAGAATTCACAGATTTTCTCTTGTTGTTTGTAGATTTTCTTCCATTCAGCTATAGGATTATCCTTTTCTACAAGGCAGCTGTTGTAAACGAAATCTTCGTATTCTTCAAGCGCCATTGCTGCTTCTTGCGCCTGAGCGTTTATAGGATATGGTAACGCTGTCCATTTGAGTTTGCCTTCAGCGACGCGTTTGTAGAAGATTGCGCTTATTTCATTTCTGGCAGCAGCGAAAATTCTTGTTCGAGTTGGGTCTATGTTTGTTAGTCTTTTTGGGTTTGGTTCGCAGAAGACGGATATTCGCGTGTCTATGTTTTCTATTAGGAATTTTTCAAATGGCGAAACGTAGGTGAGTTGATGTTCTTTGGCGTATTTGAAGAATGTGTAAGTAGTATCAAGTTGTGGCATTATAAAAGGATAAGCGTCACTTAACAAACACTCTTTGTAAATTTCATGCATCAGCGGAAACGCTTGCACATTCCCTTGAATAAGCACCTTCTCCTTAGGTTTTACATCCACAGAATAATGAACACAAAGCTTTGCAAGTTTCTCAACTCTCAAGTCAACCATTGCAAATCACCATTTCAGAGAGAACACTAAAGAAACACAAATAGAATGTTTAAGTTTAACGGTCACATTCGCCTACATCTCCAAAACAAAACCTAAATACTACTGAAACGAGAAAGCAAGTCGGAAAAACACTTGTGGGCCGGTAGTTCAGTTTGGTATGAACGCCTGACTTGCACTCAGGAGGTCGGGGGTTCAAATCCCCCCCGGTCCACCACCATGATGACTTCGTCATGAGTGTTTGTTTTGTTGTCTTTGGTAGATTTTTCTGACGGCTTCTTCAAAATCTGCTCCGTGCCTCAAATAAGCTGATATTTCCTTGTCAAGAAGGTCTGTTCCCGTGTCTAATCCCCAATGGTTTATGTATTTTTTCAAGAGTTCGTTGTAAAGCTCCGTGGCATCAATTTCTTCCATGCTTGTGAACTCAGTTTTCATTCTCTTATGCTCCCCCCTCACATCGTTAATGGTCAATTCATGAGGCAGCTCAGATCTTTTTAAAAAACCATAAAGAGCCATGGCAGTTCCAAGAATAAAGAAGAGGATAGTAACGAAAATGCCATCTAGAAGACCTGTGGAAACCGTCATTAACGCAGCTATTCCGCCAAAAAACAGAAAGAATACGCTTGCGTAGATAAAAGAGTCAGCTTCTTTGCGGTGTCGTTTTGCTAAGCATTCTAGACACAAGTGAAGTGTGGCTTCTGCATCACTTGTTTGAAGATTGTAGATGTAAAGGCATTCACTACAAAAATTTCCGCCACAATCATTGCAAAGACCTATTGCCAACCTCTCACCATGATTAAAACACTTAGGCAATCCACCACTGATTTCTGGAGGGACAAGAAATATTCCTCTGCAATACGTGCACTCTAATTGTAGAGTATTCGGTGGAATAAATTTTCTATATGGAGCGCCACAGAATGGACATGTTACCGCCTTTGTTTTCTTTTCTGTCAAATGCTCCCACTAAAATCTAAAATGATTCTCTATTGTAATTAGGTTTTTCTAAATATGGGGCTCGAAGAAACTCCCTTAGACTACGTGCTCAATTAATATCTTTAATCCAATGCCGATGAGAATGAGACCGCCAACAATTTCTATTTTCTTTCCAAAGACTTCTCCAAGTTTATTACCAGTAGAAGCCCCAAGGAATGATAACAAAAACGTTACAACGCCAATAATTATCACTGGAATTGCTATTGAGGCTATTTTCAAAAATGCGAAACTTATCCCTACAGCCAAAGCATCGATGCTTGTTGCAATCGATAAAATCAACAAAACGTAACCGCTAAATGCCTTAATCTTTTTCTCTTCTGTTTTTCTTCTTACTGCCTCATAAATGATTTTGCAACCAATAAAACCCAAAAGTCCAAATGCTACCCAATGGTCAAAACCCGATATAAAATCTATTAAACCGAGACCAATCGCCCATCCAATTACGGGCATGAATGCTTGAAAAGACCCAAAAAACGTTGCCATTTTCAAAGCATTGCTGGTTCTCTGATGTTTCGTTGTTGCTAGGCCATTCGCAACTGAAACAGCAAAAGCATCCATCGCCAACCCAAGCGCTATAAGTATAATCTCAACAATTTCCATTCAGCATCAACTTCTATAGGTATCCAAGGCTTTTTCGAAAGCCTCAAACGCCTCAGCAAGGTTTGGGTTATATGGGTTTATGTTACCTAACCCCAGTCTTATCATATTCGACTCTGTTAGTTTATAGTTATTTTTGAAGAGGAAGAATGCTCCTGGTACTGGAGCTAAACTGTGCTTTGGTATTGCGTGCTCATTTATCCATCTGTAGGAATCTTTTATCAGCAGTTCAATCCAGTAAGTCACGCCAGCCTTGTTAGGAAAATATCTAAAACCGCTTTCGTTCAACCATTTCTCTGTTGCGTTTTTGATGCTTATCCATTTTTGTTTATGCTTCTCAAGCTTGTCCATGTCTTTTTTGAGCAACTCCACTGCAATCAATTGCACAATACTTACACTACCGCCTATGGTGTTCACCACATCATTGTATAACTCTTCAACCAATTCCTCTTTAGCCAAAGCTATGCCGAGTCTTAATCCGCCAAGACCGTACGCTTTTGTAAAACTAGTCGTAACTATGCCTAAATTTTTGTCGATGGAAAAGAGCGTAGGAACCAAGCTTCTGTCAAACTCCGCGTATATCTCATCACATAAAACATAGAAACCGTATTCATTAGCGACAGCCATAATCTCTTTCAACTCGCTTGTATTAGCTATTGCGCCGCTTGGTGCATGAGGATTTGTCAACATAAGCAAACCAGTTTTTTCTGAAACTTTTTTCCGCAGTTCTTCCGCATCAAGTCTATACGTTTCGCTCTTTCTTCTTTCCAGTCGTTTTACACGCGGAAAATGTTCTTGCACTTGCCGCAGTAATGGCTCGTATGTTGGATACTCAACTATTGCTTCTCTTTTCTTTCCGTCCCTTTCAGCAAGATATCTAATTATCCTTGCATTTTGACCTGAGGCTCCTTCGCTGGAGATGAAAACATTTTCGGGCTTGACGTTGTATCTTTGAGCTAGAAGTTCTGACAGGAGTTTTGTATAGTTGGCGTTTAAGTCAACTTCGCCTAACGCCAAGTTATATTTGAAATAGCTGATGCCGCTTGAGCGGAAATCATACTTTACTTGTGGCATGTGGATATACCAGTTTAGATATAGGGAGGAATGTTTCGTTATTGACACCTTGTGATTTTGGAAATGTGTTGCTCATACTTAGGGATTTCCGCTTTTAACATTCTGGTTTAAATATCTTTTTATGCAATTGAGCAAACATCCTAATTGGCTTTCATTATGAAAATTAGCGAAGTAAAAGACGGTTCAATCTTGGAAGTTTACGTAAAGCCTAGTTCTAAAGAATTCAAGGTAACAGTTGAAGAGGATGAAGTTGTTGTTTTCTGTAAAGAAGAGCCTTTTAAAGGCAAAGTTAATAGAGAGCTCGTGAAAGAGTTTTCGCGACTTTTTGGTGGAAGAGTAGAGCTTGTTTCTGGATTTGCTTCTAAAAATAAAAGATTGCTAGTACATGGTATTGGGAAAAGTGAAATAGAACGTATTTTATCAAGAGTGTGAGTTTTTTATTCTCTTTGAAGATTAAATCGCAATATTGCAGCTATTCCGCCAAAAGAATTTTTGAGCATTTGGCCTTCTTCTGTTTCGCTTGATATTACTTCCACTTCCGTGTTCGTGTACTCAGCTAATTGTGCAAAATTTTCTATTAACTCCTGTGTTTCTGCGATAGCTAAAGATGGAGCTTTACATTTTGGACAAGGTTTTCCTATTAGGCTTTGTTCAAAGTTTGTGAGCATCTGATTTTTAATGGTTTCCTGTTCTTCATAGCCGCATGCGTTGCATTTTACTTTAACACGTACAATGTCGATTCCTTCTGAAAGTAGCAAAGTTCTCACAGCGCCTGCTTCTAATGCCTTTCTAACTTCTTCTTCGCCATACGTTGCCATTCCAGTGTCATGCCCAATTTCGTAAAGAAACTGCTGCATCACCTTTTTTTCTTCTATGTAACGTATCTTCCGCATTATTTCCGGCGCCTTATCAACAACTTCCTTAACGCCTTGCTCGTCAACGTAAGCCGTGTCAATAACATCTATAACCTTCTCCTTCAACATGTAATTCAAATAATCGCCCTTTTCAAAATCAAATTTAGTCGGTCCAGGACCTGCAATTATCAAGCCTTTCAAGTTTTCTATTGGCAAAAATGTTTCGTTGGCATGCTCGCCCAGCCGCCTAAAGTATTCTTGAAGCCTCATTTCTCTAAGTCGTTCATATCTTCTTGCTGATTGTCCTCCAGCGCGGGTTTTTCCCGGCACGCCTGATGATATTTGTCTTACTATTTCGAGTCTTCTGCCTTGGAGTGTTGCGAGCGTGGCGGCTGAGGCATCTACGAGGAGTATGCCATACGTTTCTTTTTCTCTCAGAAGTTCTTGCAAATGCTCAGTGTGGAATCTTGAATCGCACCTATATAGGTATATGTGTATCGGTTCGGGCGGAATAATCACGTAGGTTTCAATTCTTTCGCTTCCAGCACCATTTTGTGGAATTGCACCACAAAATATTACAAGCCCGTTCTCCGGCGTTTCCTTGAACAGTTTAAGACGCTGCTGAACCTTGACAATGGCATCTTGGACGTTTTTGCGTGTTGTTGTAGATTTTATGTTTGATGCTGTGCCATACTCGTCTCGGAGCATGTTCATAACTTCGCTTATCTGCTTTCCTGGTGGAACGTAAAGCGAGACGAGTTCTGTGCCGCGTCCTTCTTTGCGCGCTAGTGTGTCCAGTGTTTTTTTAAGTCTGAACAGCTCCAGCGAAGTTCTTTTTGGTGTGCTCAACGGTTTTCACTAATCTTGTCTAGCGTAAAGCTACATGACAAGCAGCAAAATAAGAGTTTGGGAGGAATTTAGGGTAATCCGATTACTTCCTTCAAGAATGCCTTGTATGGACCAAGCTTGCCGCCGTAGTTGCCTGCTGAAATTCTTACAACGCCTGGCACACTTGCTGCGGCTTTCACTCCTGCGCTCATAGCTTTTTTTACGGCGTCTACTGTCAAGCCGTTGACAACAATTTCGTAAACGCAATTTACGCCTTCTGAAAGCTGAGAATCCGGCACAACGGTTCTTAATCCTGGACAGAATGGATGGTTAGTTGATGCTTTAAGCTTGTATTTTAAGGAACCCGCTTTCGAGCCTGAACGGCAGATTCCACCGGGAAAAGGCATTATTACTTCGCTTGCTTTGGCTTTAATGGCGTTTACTGCTTCTTCCGCCGCTCTTAGCCCGCTTACTTTGTCTGTGGCCATGATTAGGAAGTTTCCTCCAGCAACGGCTTCTACGACTCCAAAAGTGTCTTCAACTATGAAGTCTCCTTCCATGACTGGAATTTTCCAAACTTTTCTGTTGCCAACTAAACCTTTTCTTTGGAAGCCATCGCCGAACAGTCGTATTGCTCTGCCAACTTTAAGTTTTCTTTTAGCATTAGGCAGGGCGTCAAAGGCTGAGGTAGTTGGGCAAGTCATTATGCACTGTCCTATTCGCGTTATCATCTGGTTTTTCAAGTCGAACCTATTGCGGTTGTATATTTGAATTAAAGCGCCTATACGGTTGTCTGGAGTTTTGTCTGCCGTTACAATGCCTTCCAAACCAGCTTCAGCTGGTGACATGATTACGCTTGTTGCGAAGCCTGTTGCAACCGCCGCAGCTGTCAAAGCCCACTTTTCATTGTCAGCCGTTATTAATACGCGTCCAGCCCATAATGGAAACATTTCAGCGAACGTGTCGACAATTTCGCATGTGTTTCCGTTTTCTGCTTTGTAAATGAATTTTTCTTCGGTCATAGGTTTGTTCTTCCTCTTCTCGGAATTTTACTATACAGAAAAGAGGAATTGATTTAAATTCTTTGGCATTTATAGTATTGTTAGAAGCACATCGTAGAATGGTTTTGCTTTTCCTTTAAACCGTAATCATGAAATCCTTATAAACATCATTTTCTAAATACGGCTTTAAGTTTGACTATTGGGTGTGTTCCTTGGAGAAAGTCAAAGTAGGCGTTGTTAAGTGCGGCAACATTGGCACTGCTCCTTTGCTTGAGCTTCTCTTGGACGAACTTGCAGATAGAGAAGACATCAGTGTGCGAAGTGTAACAACAGGTTCGAAAATGGTTGCTGAAGATGTGGCAGAAGCATTGCCGAAAATTTTTGATTTCAACCCTACCTTTGTAATATTTATATCGCCAAACCCCGCCGTTCAAGGACCCACAAAAGCCAGAGAGATACTTTTAGAGAAAAGAATTCCAAGTATTTTCATATCGGATGCGCCGGGAAAACGCCTTAAAGAAGAATTTGAGAAACATGGTTTTGGCTACATTATTGTTATGGGCGACCCGCTCATTGGAGCGCGAAAAGAGTTCTTGGACCCTACTGAGATGGCGATTTTCAATTCTAATGTTATTAAAGTTCTTGCGATTACTGGCGTTTACAAGATGGTGTATCAAGAGATTGATAGAGTTATACATGGCTACAAGGCTGGAGCAACTCCGGAACTTCCATGTTTGATTATAGACACCGAAAATATTAGGGACCAATCAGACTTTAGAAATCCCTATGCGAAAGCAAAGGCTATGGCGGCTTATGAGTTAACTAAGAAAATAGCTGAGGTTAACACGCGGGCTTGCTTTGTAGAGAAGGAAAAAGAAAAGTATATCCCACTTGTTGCATGCGCTCATGAAATTGCTCAAGCAGCAGCTGATTTGGCTGAAGAAGCAAGGGAAATTGAAAAGTACTCTGACACATTGGTTAGACGGCCACACGCTAAGGATGGAAAACCAAAAATCAAGGATAAATTGTTGCTGCCACCTTCCTTTGATGAGGAAATTTTTCAGAAATGGCTTAAAGGTTTTAGGTGATTAACAGAAAGCGTAGCCTAAGGATAGAAATTCGTTTTATATACACTATTAGTATGTATATATGGTATTTCGACTAGGTATATATATTTTGCACTTAACCTATACATCCAAAGGTGACAAACCCGTGAAATCACTTGAAATAACTCCGTTAGAAGGAAAAACGTTAAGGGTTATAATCGTAGAAAAAGAATACAGCGAGCCTTTCTGGCTTACAGAACCACAAAACAACTGCACTCCCAAAAACCCTCTTTCATCCGTCTTTAAACCATCAATCGCATTCACTAATTTCCTCGAAAAACTTGTTGACGAAGCAAAGCCTGACTTCGCAACAGAAGAGCTAGGGAATCGTTCTGCTGAGAAACTGAGCCAAAATAGCGCTGTTGCTCAATTGTTCCAGAAGAAAGGCATACCCTTCTCGCCGGTAGACATTGACGAAAACGCTAAGGGCTATCTCATTTCCTTAATCGAAGAAAAGAAGCAGCTCAGAGACCGCATAGTTGAAGCACTAGAATCGCTGCCATCCAAAGAAGCCAACACACGAAGCATTGAGGAAGAATATCTTATGGCTTATGGGCAATGTTTGCAACAAGAAATAGACGAAATGGAACGAGAAGCAAAGTTCTCAGTAAGGGAAAGTTGGATTGCAATGGGCATCCTTGAGAACGCTAAGAAAATCGAAAAAGAAGAAGTTACATGTCTTCACCTGTCCAGTCCAGAGCACGTCAACGGCGTAAAAAAACTGCTTGAATCCGTAGATGTGGAAGTAGAAACAATTCAGCCCACAAAAAAATTACTTTTTTCAAACAAAAAGGCACCACCAGAAGAACTTGAAGATTTACTAAAGTCCATGCAAATTCAAATCAAACCAGCAATCAAAAAAACTGCTGAAGAAGCGCCAAAAATACTTTTTTTTCTAGACACAGACAAAAGAGCAAGCCCATTTGACATTTGCATGGCATACGATGCGGGATTCAGCGTAGTAGTACCATACGAGAACGTGACGCCAGAAGAGGCAAAAAGAATAGTGCAAGACGCCATTTTCTCCAGAGACCCAAAAGGAATCAAACACACAACATTCTTCATAGGTGGAAAAGACATGGAAAAAGCTGAAGAAGTCTTGAAAGTTGCTCGCGACTCGATGTTTCCACCTTTTGAAGCTAGCACGATAATCGACCCAGCCGGAGCCTACACAACAGCCGCCGCCATGATAGCAAAAGTCGAAGAAGCGTTAACACGTTCAAAGCTTGGAAACCTAAAGGACAAACGCTGCGCGATTTTTGGCACAGGCGCTATTGGAAGAGTTGCGGCTATTCTCTTGGCACGACTTGGATGCGATGTCAAAATTGTAAGTCCAAACCCAGACCGCGCTGACGGAGAAGAATACGTTGCGAAGCTGGCGAGTATGCTTCAAAGCAAGTACGGCGTAACCGTGGAAGGAGTTTTCGCTCCGACATCTGCAAAGAAAGTGGAGGTTATAGAAAAATCAGACGTAATATTCTGCGTCTCCGTAGCTGGTGTTCGAATAATCAGCAAAGAAATGCTGAATGAGATTAAGCTTGCTAAAGTAATTGCTGACGTGAACGCTGTTCCACCATTAGGAGTTGAAGGAATAAAACTTGAAGACGACATGAGAGAAATAGCTCCGGGAATCTTCGGCATCGGCGCACTAACTATTGGCAGGTTGAAATACAAATTGGAACGAGAAATTCTTAAGGAAGCACGAAGAAACGGAAAAGGCACGATTTACAATTATAATTATGCATTTCAGTTAGCAAGAAAAATCTTGAAAGGAGAAATCTCCCCTACCAAACTTGCTGTAACCCTAAGCTATCCTTCCAAAGAAAAGAAAGGCTCATAATAAGCTCAGAAGGATGGCTTGTAAGAGCGGTTAATAGTAATTTCAGCAATATCCGCCGCAAACTCTGCTATTCTTCGAATACTATCCCGTAAAGAACAACAAGCGCAAATAACCTCAGTGCTTTTCTCTTTCGAAAAAGCCAAAGCCGCTATGTCTTGGTCTAATTTTTCTATTTTTGCTTGACTTTCAATGATTTCGTCAGAACACTTCACATCATTTGAAAGCAAGGCATTTACAGCTTTGTCGTATGAAGCCAATGCGTCGCAACCTGCAGCGTACATTTTCTCCAAAAGCTGATCGGAAACTTTTTTTCTTCTTCCTTCAAGCATTATAAGATGTTTAGCTATGTTAGCAGCTTGGTCTGCAACTTGTTCAATGCGGTGGACGAGAGTTTGATAGTCGAGGCAGTCGATGGGTTCAAGGTCAAGTTGATTAGCTAATGCGGAGTCGACTGCTGCTCTGCGAAGTAGTCGCAGTAGGAAGAAGGAGAAGTGGTCAACTTCATCGTCAAGTGTGAAAACCGATTTTGCAAGTGCTGCATCTTGATTTTTTAATGCTGTGAAGGCGTCGCGGCACATGGAACTGGATATCTTGTACATTCTGTTAATTCCGGCTTGAATTGACGCTTTGGACTCATCTATTAGCGTTGCGATTTGCATCTCTTTCGTGTCAGCTTCCATGATGCGCATGTAAAGCATCTGAACTATTCCACGGATGGCTTTTTGTTGGGCTACAGTGAAAAATTTAGTTGAAACTAACTTTATTGTTGAATAGCCGTTTAAGTAACAGGCGATTATGCTGCGAATCACAAAAATATCTTTCTCATCGGGCTCAACATGAAGGGTTATTTTGCTCATTTCTCTTTCCTTTTTTGCGCCGGGAAAAACAACGAGTGAGCGGTCACGGTTTATGGCTATTGAGACGACATCTCCCTGTTTTAGTTCGTTAAGTTGTGTCCAGTGTTTTGGAAGAGAAACCACAAGTGAAGAGCGTCCGAGGGACATGATTTTTCTTTGTTCCATGTCTGGTTCACTTCACTGTATTAGTGTGAAGATTGAGATATATACTTTTATAGACCGTATAGCGTCGCCTGTTCCAGTATACTTGTGAATATTTTTAAATAATAACTGGCATATGTTCTCTTTAGGATGTATAGGAGAGTGAACATGTTTGACAGAAGTTGTTGAGAAAGGATTAAGGAAAATTGGCATAACCGTTTCCAAACCAATACTGGCTGCAATCTGCATAATATTCGGCATAATAGTCATAGCTTGGAAAGAATCTCTAAACCTCGTAGTCGGCATATTCTTCATAATCGAAGGCGTCTTACTGTTAACTGACTACTTAGAAGTCAAACGACAACAGCCGCCACCGTCATAGTATAACAACAACCTGATTCGATTTCTCTGATTTGCTACGCCATATCTTTAAGACAATGGTTGGTCAAGATGTAAGATTCTGCGTAAACCTATCAGTAAAGGAACCCCTACAGCAAGTGTCACAACGCTTACAACTAGGTCCTCTATGTAGGAGCCCACAGCTCCTGGAATGAACCATCCATAGGCTAAAGCGTCATAAGATAAGTCAAAAAAGTTGTAAAGTCCTCCGGGGACTAGAAGAAACACGCGGGTCATAGAGTCTGCCACTGTGCTTACGAAGGCGATTAGCATTACTGATATGGGTAGCTTTTCTGTGTTTTGCCAAATCCACTTGCCAGTTTTTGAGGCTGGATAAATGAAAGCGAATGCTATCAGCAAATCTAAGATTGTCCATAATGGAAGCATTCTTCCGTAGGGGTGGATGAAATAAGCAGCAAGCATGACTCCATAGATTATGGTTATTTCTTTCCATCTGCCTTTTGCTAATAGACCTGCTGCTAAGACACCTATTGGTTCAGCGATAATGCCGAACATCCACCATATACTCGGTTTTATTACTCTCGCAATTGCGCTGCCAAGCAAAGCCGCTGAAAATCCTATTTTAGGTCCTAATATAATTCCTTCTATTGGCATTAAGTATATGACAAAACTTCGCCATGGCCCTTCTGGCAGAAAAAGAACAGCGTGAAGGGCAGCAAACACGGCGGTTGTTGCGACTTTTTGTGTCTTCTGCAATTTTCTATCCAGCTCCATCCAGTTTTGAATGTAGATAGCTGTTAATCGTGCGGAAAATGGATAAATTTTTTGTTTAGGCTCTTAAAAACAATTGTATAAGGAAAACTATCAATGCTGTGAAGGCGCCGATTGTGAGCATAACTACGCCGTAGAACCATCCATTTTCCTTTGCTATTTTTCCAAGATATATGCCAAGCAAGAAAAGAGTAACTAATGAAAGGGCTAAAGAGATGAAATAGGCGTTCCAAATGGGTATGAGTCCCATCGAAACGAGGATGAAGGGTATCAGAGAAATGATTGCCGTTAAGGCTGGTGATAGCCCATCAATGATTGCTACATACAATGTTACGAATTTTGCGGCTTCGTAGTGTATTGGGTTGACATTGTCGTTTGTTGCTTCTTCCATCTCTTTTAAGTGGCGGTCTCTTTCTGCTTTTTCTGCCATGTAAGCTCCAAAAAAGCCAGAAAGTCCCATTGCTAAGCATGCTCCTAAACCTGCCAGCACGATTATTTCTGGTTTTGAAACTCCGGCTATTAATGAGCCTAGAACTATGCCGAAAACAGTCATGGCGCCGTCGAATCCGTTCATGACAAAGTATCTTCTGGCTATGCCGCTTGCCTTGGTTATGCGTAGGTACGCCTTAGCCTTTTCGGAAAACTTTCTAAAAGATTTACTCAATGAGTATCTCTTCACCCTTGTAAAGGCGAAATGTAATGGCCCATGTCGGATTCGGTTTCTATTTACCACAATTGTTTAATATAAAGTTTTAGAATTCTAGCTAAACTCCTAGTGAGGGATTATTGATGGTGCTTGCGGAAGTTTTAGAGAAACTCTCAAATGCTTGTGGTGTTGCAGGTAGAGAAGAAGAAGTTAGAAGTTTAATGAAGAAGTTCATGAAACCCCATGTGGACGAAATCAAAGAAGACAAGCTTGGCAATGTTATTGGAATTAAAAAAGGAAAGAAAAACGCGCCAAAAGTGATGCTTGCGGGACACATGGACGAAATAGGATTACTAGTGAAAACAATTTCAAAAGAAGGTTTTCTGCAGTTCACAAAAATCGGCGGAATAGACGACCGAATTCTACTCGGCCAAAAAGTCATAGTGTACGCGGAAAAAGGTCCATTGCACGGGATAATCGGCTCAAAACCGCCGCATATACAGAAAGAAGAAGAACGCAAGAGGGTCATAACCTGCGATGAACTGTTCATCGACATCGGAGCCGGAAGCCAAGAAGAAGCCAAAAAAATGGGCGTGAGAATCGGAGACCCAGTTGGCTTTGACATAAAATTTGCCAAAATTGGAAAAAACATCATCGTCGGCAAGGCTTTTGATGACCGTGTTGGATGTGCTGTTATGGTTGAAACGATGGAACATTTGGAAAAAACGGAATGCACAGTGTATGCGGTTGGCACGGTACAGGAAGAGGTTGGATTGAGAGGGGCGACAACCGCTGCTTTTGGCATATGCCCAGACGTTGGCATCGCACTTGACGTAACTATTGCTGGAGATGTCCCGGGTGTAAGGGAGGTTGAGGCGCCAATAAAGCTAGGAAAAGGTCCAGCGTTAACTGTTGCTGATTATGGATTGATTACTCATCCTAAGGTTTTGCGATTGTTAATTGATTCTGCTGAAGAAAGCAAAATTCCATATCAGCTTGAAACGGGGTTGCCTGGGTCAACTGATGCGGCACGTATTTCTTTGACCAGAGAAGGTGTGCCAAGCGGTGTTATATCGGTGCCAACGCGTTACATTCATAGTCCAGCTTCGCTTTTGAGCCTTGATGATGCTGAAAAAGCTGTGAAACTTTTGGTTGCGGCAATCAAGAAGATTCCAAAATACTTCTAACACCCTTTTTTCCTTTAAGAATTAAGGAAACATTTGCATAGGGCAAAGTAGGTAAACGCGAACATGACTAGTAAAAGTGTGCTGGGCGAAAAGGCAGTAAAACATTTTCTGGAGGGATACAACTGCGCTCAAAGTGTCTTGTTAACAATTTTTGAACATTGGAATATTAAGAGTGATTTGGTTCCGAAAATTGCCACGGGCTTCGGCGGTGGAATAGGAAGATGCGGTTCCGTCTGCGGAGCATTAGCAGGCGGTGTAATGGCTATAGGCGCTAAATACGGCACAAATGAACCATCACCTGAAAAGAGGCTGAAAACCTACGAGCTCGCGAATGAATTCTACAAAAAGTTTGAAAAGCAACATGGAAGTGTACTATGCCGAGAATTAATTGGATACAACTTGTCCAATCCTAAAGAATTGAAAAAAGCTCAACAATCCAAAGTTTTTGAAAAGAAATGCGTCAATTTCGTAAGGACAGTAGTAGAAACCTTGATTGAGCTTGATGCGCACGCAGAATGATTTTGGATGAAGCTTGTTTTGCTGGGAAAATTTTATATTTAGAATCAGGTAAGGAACAGAATCCGCATCAATTACGGAGGTGTCTTACATGAAGATTAAATGGTTAACATTATCATTCCTAATAATATTATGTGGTTTGACACTTTTCACTGTAAATGGTAAATCTAATGCATCTGCAGAAAGCCCCGCAACAGTTGATGTTGGAATCTGGCTTGTTAACGTTGAGAAGGTTGATTTATCCGCAAACAGTTACAAACTGGACTTCTATTTGTGGTTTAGATTTAACTCATCCGAAATAAGCGCAGACAATGTGGCAAATTTTGAATTTGTCAACGGCGCCCCTTCAATGTACGTGGTCAGCAGAGAAGAAGGTTATTTAGAATACCGCGTTAGAGGAGACTTCATTAAAACATTTGATTTTAGGCAATACCCTTTCGAAACTCACAAACTGGTTGTGGAATTAGAACACAAAAATCTTGATGTTTCTAGTTTAGTTTTCAGAGAAGACCCAACGTCAAAAATTGATGAAACGGTAAACGTGGCTGGCTGGTCTGTCGGCGATTTTGAAACAGCTGTTGTGGAGCATTCTTATGGGGAAGAAACATATTCACGTTTTGTCTTTAGCATTACTTTAGGACGACCAATACTCTCTGCATTTGTTAAAAGTGTTTTACCAATAACCGTTATAACTACCATATCTTTGCTTGCCTTTTTCATATCGCCACAGAATTTCTCTCAAAGAATAGGTTTAGGTGTTACCACGCTTCTTTCTGCTACAGCCTTCCATCTTTCGCTTTTAAGCGGTATTCCGCCAACTGGATATCTTACTTTAGCGGACAGAATTATGCTGTCCGTTTACATAATTTTTCTCTACAACCTTTCTGCTTCGGTTTACATTATGCGTCTTGTAGATGCAAAGAAAACAGAGGAAGCCACAAAATTCAACGCAAAGGCGCTTAAAACTCTACCAATCCTAATAATCATCCTCGTAGTAATTCAAGCGGTTGCCACCCTTCTAGCTTTCTAAAACAAATGATTTTAAAACCAAGAGACCCTATTATCCACTTGGCTGAAGCTATGAGGGCTAAGAAACGCTTTGAATTCTTGGAGCACACGGCAGACGCTTACATTGTTGCTTACGGAAAAGATTTGATAGAAGCTTTTGAAAATGCCGCGCTTGCAATGTTTGAAGTCATGACAAACGTGGAAAAAGTCAATCCGCAGATTGAAGATTACGTTGAAGTTTCAGCAGAAGACGAGTATGCACTTCTCTACAGTTGGCTTGAAGCTTTACTCATAAAATTCGAAACAAACGAAAATCTCTATTCAAAATTCAAAATTTTAGAATACAGTAAAACTTCAAGTGGTTTTCAATTAAAAGCAAAAATCTGGGGAGAAAAATACAATCCACAAAAACATCCACAAAAAGTCGGCGTCAAAGCAGTCACATACCACCGAATGGAAATCATCAAAACACCAAACAAAACCACGTTACGATTCATCCTTGATATATAAAGAGTATTTAGAAGGGAGGGGTCTATCACCAAAAAGCACACTAAACCATCTTCAACTGCTTCAAACCTTTCATAATTTCTTCAACAGCCACGTCAGGCGGCAAATCAATCTTCTCACATTTAAACTCCACAAAAGGAACCTTCTTTTCCCTATAATACTGCAGAATAGGCTGAGTTTGTCGCTCGTAAACATCAATCCTATTCTTAATCACATCCGGCGTGTCATCTGGACGCTGATAAAGTGGTCCACCACATTTGTCGCATACCATGTCCTTTTTTGGTTTTAAATAGCGCAAGTTGTAGACTTCACCGCAGTTCTTGCAAATTCTCCGCGTAGACAAGCGCTCAATAATTATCCAGTCTGGCACAGTCAATTGAATAACAACATCTATCTTCACAATCTTATCCAACGCTTTCGCTTGCTCAATCGTGCGTGGATAGCCATCCAAAATGAAACCTTTCGCTGACTGCGCCTTTGCTAAGCGATTTTTCAAAACTTCAATTACGACATCATCTGGAACCAGCAAGCCCTTCTCAACGTATCCCTTCACCTTCCTTCCCAAGGAAGTATTTTCCTTCATTATTTCCCGAAAAATGTCGCCCATAGCAATCACGTCAACACCCAGCTTAGTTTGTAACCGCGAAGCATATGTTCCCTTACCAGAACCTGGCGCACCGAAAATCAACGCCTTCAATCTTATTACTCTCCCTTACTTGTTCAGCGTCTGTTATTATCATTAATAATTAAGTATTACTGTAGACCATCCTAACGAATTAAGAAAGTTATCTCCTTCACAAGAGTTTCTGGAACAAAAATTCTACCCTTTCGCCTATTCATTCTAACAAAACCAAGTTTAGCAAGCGCCTGCAAATCCTGATAAACATTCTTCACGTCTCTCCTTATTTTCTGAGCCAAATCATTTATCGACTCAGCCCTTAAAGCGGCAATCTGAAACAACAACTCTATTCTTTTAGGCGTTAACAAAGCAACTTGTTGCGGCTTAAAGTCTCTAATTTCTTCAATTGTATAGTCAAGGGTTCCTTCTTCAATGTAACCCTTATAACTGTCAACAAGTTCAGCCCATTCAAAATAAGCCTTTGCAGACTTAGTGTCCAACTTATGTTTAAGGAAAAGCTCCTCAAACTTTTCAAACTGCATGCCAAACTCTTTCTCAAACCGCCTTATTCGCCCTTCAACTTCTTCCGGTGTTAAATCACGGATGATTCTGAGAAGCATAAGCGTTCACAATTAAGGAATGCGCTATTCTGTTTAAATGTTCTTAATGAAAACGTTTAAAGCAGTAACTGGAAACTTTAAGATTCTACCAAAGCCAATGGAATGACGCAAAATGCACGTAAGCAAACTTGAAGAACACCTTCACCTCATCGATGTCGAAACCGGTGGAATCGAAAATTTCGTTGCAAGCTACGTCTTAAAAGGAGAACAAGTAGTAATAGTTGAGTCGGGTCCAATTTTTTCTGTTCCTAATTTACTTTCTGGACTGAAACAATTAAACATAAAACCCGAACAAGTAGCGTATGTAGCAGTTTCGCACATTCACCTTGACCATGGTGGAGGAGCAGGAGCACTGTTAAAGCATCTGCCTAAAGCAAAAGTTGTCGTTCATCCAAGAGGCGCACCACACTTAGTGAACCCGGAAAAACTTTGGCAACAATCAAAGCAAGTTCTCGGAAACATAACTGAAATTTATGGGCCGCCAGAACCTGTTCCAGAAGAGAGAATCATCGCAGCAAATGATGGCATAATTCTCGACGTTGGAGACAATGTTAAATTAAAAGTCATAGAAACCTTAGGGCATGCATCACATCATTTAAGCTACTATGAACCGTTAACTGAAGGCATTTTTCCCGGAGACGCTGCAGGAATTTACCTAAACAAGATTGATGTGATTGTGCCAACAACTCCTTCGCCTTTCCGTTTAGACATTGCTTTGGCATCTTTAGATAAACTAATTAATCTAAAGCCTAAGGTTTTATATTATAGCCATTTTGGCAAGGCAGAAAATGCCATAGAAAAGCTTCAAGCCTACTCGAATCAACTTAAGCTTTGGGCAAGAATCGCGAAGCAAGGTTTAGAAAACGGAGAAGGTTTGGCGGCTATAAGCAAAAGGATACTTGAAAGTGATGAAGCGATTAGAAAAGCTAAAGATTACATTGAGACACATGCTGTTTTAAGCGAAACTGTGCTTGGCGAAAGCGTGCAAGGCGTTGTTGATTTTGTGGCAAAGTTTAAGCAAATTCCAGAATGATTTTGTTTTGGTGTAAACGCCAAAATCACTTATATTGCCCAAACCGCTTTTGTCTATTAGGTGAAAACATGGAAGAAGGAGAAGGTCGTGCTCCTTCAGAAAAAGTTCCACTCGAAAAACTAGACAATTACATGTGGCGAATCCCAAAATACAAGCCAGGCATGCGCGTTCCAGGCGTTGTTTTCGCAGACAAAAACTTACTTGAGAAGATGCAAACAGACCGCACACTCGAACAATGCGCAAACGTTGCACACTTACCGGGCATTTACAAGTATTCCATAACTTTACCAGACGGTCATGAAGGCTACGGTTTCCCAATAGGCGGTGTCGCCGCAACAGACTATGATGAAGGAGTCATCAGTCCAGGTGGTGTAGGCTACGACATAAACTGTGGAGTGCGTTTGTTAACCACAAATCTCTCAGAAGAGGACATAAGACCAAAACTTGCTGACCTGTCAAACACAATCTTTGAGAATGTGCCTTGCGGACTTGGAAGCCGCAGAAAAGACCTCAAAGTAACAGCACATGATTTAGATAGGCTTGTTGTTGAAGGTGTTCAATGGGTTATTGACCAAGGTTTAGGTTGGCATGAAGATGCTGAGCACTGTGAAGAGCGAGGGTGCATGAAAAACGCAAATCCAGACAAAGTTTCAACAACAGCTAAAAACAGAGGACTAACGCAAATCGGCACGTTAGGCTCAGGAAACCACTTCCTCGAAATCCAGAAAATCGACAAAATCTACGATTCCACAATAGCCAAAACCTTTGGAATCACACATGAAGGTCAAGTAACAGCCATGATCCACTGTGGTTCTAGAGGTTTTGGCCATCAAATATGTTCAGACTATCTGCGAGTTATGGAAAGAGCCGTGCACAAATACAAGATTGCTCTGCCTGACAGAGAGCTTGCTTGTGCACCGGGAAACAGCAACGAAGCCGAAGATTATTATCAAGCAATGGCTTGCGCCGTGAACTATGCGTTTGCTAATCGTCAAGCAATAATGCATTGGGTTAGACAGAGTTTCCAGCAAGTCTTCAAGCAGGACCCGGAAAAGTTTGGGCTAAAACTTGTTTATGACGTAGCCCACAACATTGCAAAAATAGAAAACCATAGGGTTAATGGCGACCAAAAGAAAGTTTGGGTTCACAGAAAAGGCGCAACCAGAGCTTTTCCACCTATGCATCCAGAAATTCCGCCAGATTACCGTTCTGCTGGGCAACCTGTGCTTATTCCTGGTAGCATGGGGACAAGTTCTTGGCTTTTAGTAGGCACAGAAAAAGCTATGCAGCTAAGTTTCGGTTCCACAGCGCATGGTGCTGGAAGAATGCTAAGTCGGAATGCTGCCAAGCGACGATTCTGGGGTGGCGACATCAAGAAGGCTTTGGAACAACGTGGAATCTATGTTAGAGCTGCAAGTTCGGTGGTTTTGGCTGAAGAAGCAGACCCAGCTTACAAGAATGTGGATGTAGTTGCCGATGTCAGCGACAAAGTTGGAATTGCAACGAAAGTCGCGCGGATTGTTCCTTTGGCAGTTGTGAAGGGCTAAAGTGCGTTTAAGTAATTTTCTCTTTTCTTTTGATTTGTTGTTCTTCTCGTGCATGCGCCTTGTGCAGTTCCTTCATATACCATGCTCTTTCTTTTGCATAATGGATGCTTAAGGCTATTCCCAAGGATAAGAGGACAATACCAAGAGCTGTTAGGGCTATTCCTAGAAGGCTGTATGGATGCTGTGTTATATGATATGGGAAAATTAGGAACCATTCTGGGTTTTCTGCAGTTATCACAGTTTCGAGTAAGCCTCCTACGAAAAATACTGAGCCCATCATGGCTAGTAAGTATCCAACAGTCTCATTGTGTCTTGATTCTTCTGCTTTTTCGTGGAGATATTCGCTAAAAAGCATTGGTTTCCACTGTTTGAGCACCATTAGAGCGGTTCTCTATAAGTATTATCGCGGTTTTCGAATAATTTTGGGTCATGCTTATATGAGAAAATTCTATTTTTAATAATGCATAAGCCGTGTTGCCTCTGTTTGTGGTCTAGATGCCGTTAAAAGATGAATGTGGAATCTGCGGTAGAGTGCTGCCTTACAACTTTCTTAAACGATGCTACCGCTGTGGAAGGCTTCACTGCAGGGACTGCATGGTGCCGGATATCTCTACAGGTGACACAACGCGAATGTTGTGCCTTAACTGTGCCCGAAGAATTGTTTCTCCAAAATCAACCACTAAATATGGCGAGCTTACGCGTTATTTGAGGTTTAGGGGAGACTTCACGGATACTGTTAAGCTTCCTTTTGCAAAAATAGATGGTATAATTGGCGACAACTTGCCAATGAACGCGTATAAAACTGAAAGTTGGTGGAACAACTCTCCCAACAGTCCACATGCAAAGGCTTGGTTGGATGCTGGCTGGAACGTGCAAGAAGTAAATTTGAAAGAAGCTTATGCAGTTTTCAAAAAAGTAAAAGAAACACAAACGCGCAGAAAGCGAAAGACTTCATATAGCGAAATTAAAAAGCCTTTTACGCCAGTTCGCGTTCGCACGCCCCAACGGAAAATTCCGTCGAAAACAAAAGTTTCGAAGCTTTATGCTCGGATTAAGAATTTGGAGCGGCAGAGAACATCAATGCCTCGATATGTGGGCGGTTTTAAGTCAAAACCGATGCATGAGAAGAAGTTGTATAAGTCAGAAGAGAAACCGTAATGTACACGTGTATTCGCTGTTCAGTTTGGCATTTGATGAAACGAGAGAATCTACGATGTGCGGCTTGAGGAAGCCACAGTTAAGTTGTCGTTAACCCATATTGTTACAGTTGTCCCTGTTAACTCTTTTAGGCGGCTTTCAATGGTTGTCTGAATTTGTGTTCTAAGTTTGTCATCGTATGAAGGGTTTAGCCTTTCTATTTTTTTGGCAAGCTCAGAGTCGCCAAGAGTTTTTTCAATCCAGTTTTTGAAATCCTTTCTCTGGTGGTGAAATATTATTGTTTCCAGTTTTGCAGATTTTATTTTTTCAAGGAAATCGATGAGGTTTCTGGCATTTTCTCCTGTTGGTTTTCCAATGTCTTCGTAGAAATAGAAGGCTTCGTTCTCGCTTACGGTTCTTAGAATTCTTGATGGGTCTACGTTAATTTTTGATTTTCTGTTTTTTGGAGTTTTCTTCTTTTTTATACTCATGGGTAGGTCATAGATTGATGGTTTGGGTTTGAGATAATCTTTGTGAATTTAGAATCTAAATTGGAAATGCTGATACTGGCTTCTTAAATCAAATATCTAGCAATTGCCTATGCAAAGAATAGGTTTGAAAATTGAAAAGTGAAGGCGAAGAGACTTCTGAGTCTAAAAGCGCTAATTCCCTAAGCAGCACGTCTAGAAAAGAAAGAAAAAGAGACGCAAGAAAACCGTTATACTTAACTCGATATGAATAAACCTCTGTTCCTCAAAATTCAAACGTTAATTGCTAATTGATGATATTTTAAGCTAAAGCGTTTGCAGACAAACATGCTTTCTGAAACTCCAAAGCGCTTAAGTTTAATTAAGGTGTTTGTAATTTTCTCTTTACCTGAAACCTTAACGCAGCAAAAGCGGTCGTCGTCTAGTCTGGTTTAGGACACAAGCCTTCCAAGCTTGCGATCCCGGGTTCAAATCCCGGCGACCGCACCAACAATTTTTTGTGCAGTTGGTGTTGGTTGTGCCGTAAGCTATTTTATGTTATTGTGCTAATCAAGCATTTTGTGGGATTGGTGTTGGATGAGCTTGAAGAGTTTAGGCATTATCGTGAACGTATGAATAAGCGCATTTTGTCTGTTGGCAATTTGGGGATTAAGCGGTTTTTTGCTTTGGATTCGCGTGTGTATGAGAAGGGTGCTTTGGATGTTAAAACGAAGGAACTGCTTGGCTTAGTAGCTTCAACTGTATTGCGTTGCAATGATTGTATAGCTTATCATGTTATTCGTTGCGTTCAGGAAGGGGTTTCGGAAGAAGAGTTTTTCGAAGCCTTGAACATCGCGCTTGTTGTTGGCGGTTCGATTACTATTCCTCATTTGCGTTGTGCAGTAGAAATGTTTGACCAGTGCAAGAAAAAACAGCGCAAAGGTCAGCTGTAAAGCTTTGATGTGCGTGTTGGTCTTTCTGTTTGTCTCTAGCCCTCCCTTATAAATAGGTTGAAACCGCGTTTTACTCGGTGTTTCTATGACAAATTGAATGTTTTATGGATGGTACGCCTATGGAAAGGCGGCGGGTCACAGAGGTTCGACGCCCAGAATCCGCCTGGCCCTCAAACCCTACACTCGTACCCGCACCCCCTTGAGCGCTGAACGCCCAGACTTAGGTTGCTCCCTCCCGGGCCTGGCCAGGTTCGCCTGACAAACGTTGAAGGCGATTTCCCTGCGGAAACCGTTCAACGCCCGCCAGCCCCAAGGGACGGATAGTCTTCGCTTCGGAAGTGAGGGTTTAGGCAGCCACGGACGCCTCTGCCTCAGCTTTCGGCCCATCCTATAGAGGGTTTATGGTACAGGGGACCCCTAGCCCCCCGCCTAAGACCCACCGCCAATCAAACAAACACAACTCAAACAATATAAAAGTTACACAACACAAACCAACAACGATCCACCATCTCTAACTCAACTACGAAACCAAAACATATTGGTATCCTCTTTGGATTCAAACAGAGAACTGGAAACCATTACACACAAAAATATTCAACTCAAATTTAGATTCATCTTTAACTTCTTCAATCCGTATTTCTGATTAGTTTAACATATATCCGTCTGCTGACATTCTACCAATGTGAAGGAGTGCTCCTTGAAAACCATTGGCGTGGTTACAAGCGGCGGAGACGCACCCGGCATGAACGCCGCCATCCGAGCGGTCACACGCTTAGCCTACGCAAAGGACTTCCAAGTTTTGGGTTTTGAGAAGGGCTGGGAAGGCTTAATGACAAGCACGTTCAGAGCATTAACGCCACGTTCAGTAGGCGGCATAATGCAGTTAGGCGGCACAATCCTCCTAACTTCAAGGTGCCCCCACTTCAGAAAGCCAGAAAGCATCAAAAAAGCCGCTGAAACCCTCGCCTCAAACAAAGTAGACGGCTTAATTGTCATCGGCGGCAACGGCTCCTTCAAAGCAGCAAACGAACTAAGCCAAAAAACAAACACGCTCATCGTAGGCGTCCCAGCAACAATCGACAACGACGTTTACGGCACAGACGAAACCATAGGCTTCGATACCGCCGTGAACACTGCAGTAGCCGAAATCGACAAAATCCGCGACACCGCCATTTCCCACGAAAGAATCTTCATAGTCGAAGTCATGGGAAGAACAAGAGGCTTCCTAGCACTAACCGTGGGAATCACAGTCGGCGCCGAAACAATCCTAGTCCCAGAAGTCAAAACCCCAATAGAAGAAATCTTAAGGAACATTAAAGAAAACAGCGAAAAAGGAAAAAGGTCTGGCATAATAGTAGCCGCAGAAGGCATCGGCGACACACGCAAAATCGCAAACGAAATCGAAACACGCACAGGCGCAGAAGTAAGACTCAGCATAATAGGCTACGCACAAAGAGGCGGCTCTCCAACAGCCAGAAGCCGACTACTGGCCAGCCTATTCGCAAACGAAGCAGTCGAGCTATTGGCAAAAGGACAAGGAAACAGAATAGTTGGACTGCAAAACGGCAAAATAACCAGCATAGAGCTTGAAAAATCATGTCAGACAGAAAAGCCCTTAGACTTAAGCCTACTCAAAATGGCAAGAACACTGGCAACATAACACTTTCTTCTTAACCGAAAAACACGCTCGCTATTTCATAAAGTTCCAAATCCACAGGTTTACGCTTACCAACCACGTCTTTAAGCGAAACCGAAACAATCTTGTTCCCTTGAACAGCAACCATGAGCCCAAACTTTCCTTCATGAACAAGGTCTATGGCGGCTATCCCAAACCGCGTGGCTAATATTCTGTCAAAAGCTGTTGGAGAACCGCCGCGTTGAAGATGCCCCAAAACTACTACACGTGTTTCTATGCCCGTACACTTTTCAATTTCTTTCCCAAGAAAATAACCAACACCGCCAAGGCTTATGTGCCCAAACTCGTCTATGCTTTCACTGTAAACAATTTCTTTTCCACCCTTCGGTTTTGCACCTTCAGCAACAACAATCAAACTGAAGTTTCTGCCACGCTCCTGCCTACGCCTAATATACCTGCAAACTTCATCTATGTCAAAAGGTTTCTCCGGAATCAAAATAACATCTGCACCACCAGCAAGTCCCACTTCCAAAGCAATGTGACCAGTGTATCTTCCCATAACCTCGAGAATTATTACCCGATTGTGAGCTTCTGCAGTCGTATGAAGCCTGTCAAGAGCTTCAGTGGCAATTGCAACAGCCGTGTTAAAGCCAAAAGTGTAATCAGTACCAGACAAATCATTATCAATAGTTTTTGGAACACCCACGCATTTGAGCCCAAAAGTTCCCATCTTGTAGGCTACACTTAACGTGTCGTCGCCGCCAATAACAACCACAGCGTCAACACCAGCCTTTTCAATGTTTTTCATAATTGTCTCTGGTCCCTTTTCACGTTTAAACGGATTCGTCCTTGAAGTGCCTAATATGGAGCCACCACGCGGAAGAATACCCGAGACAGCATTCAAATTTAAGGGCAAAAATTCGTCCTCAAGCAGTCCACGCCAGCCATCTTTTATACCTACAATCTCATAACCATAATTCTGAATACCTTTCCTAACAACCGCTCGAATAACAGCGTTAATTCCCGGAGCATCGCCTCCACCACTTAAAACTCCAACCTTCATATGCGCTGTTCACCGTAAACTATGCTTTTCCAGAGCTTCCAAACAACCGCATTTTACCCTTAACAACCTCTTTCATTGCTTCCTTAGCTGGACCCAAAATTTTTCTCGGGTCAAACTCCTTCGGCGATTTCGCCAAAACTTCACGGACAGTGGCTGTAAAAGCCAATCTCAAATCAGTGTCAATGTTTATTTTTGCAATTCCCAAAGAAATCGCCTTTTTAATGTGCTCTTCTGGAATGCCCTTCGCCCCAGCCAATTCAGCGCCGTATTTCACGGCTTTCTCAATAATCCACTGAGGAACACTTGAAGCACCATGTAACACAAGCGGCACATCCACCTTTTCCCTAATCTGCCTCAACCTTTCAAAATCAAGTTTCGGTTCAGCCTTAAACTTGTAAGCACCATGAGACGTCCCAATCGCCACTGCAAGAGCATCCACACCAGTTTTTTTAACAAATTCTTTCGCCGTTTCAGGGTCTGTCAATACAGCCTCTTTCTCCTCAACTGTCTTCTCCTCCACACCCGCAAGTCTTCCAAGCTCAGCCTCAACCGCCACCCCTTTCGGATGCGCCAAATCAACCACACGCTTCGTCAAAGCAACATTCTCCTCAAACTTCAAAAAGGAACCATCAATCATAACAGACGTGAAACCAGCCCCAACACACTTCGAAACTGTCTCAAAATCTTCGCCGTGGTCAAGGTGAAGCGACATTGGCACTGGCACCGATTTCGCAGCAGTCTTCACAATTTCGGATAGATAAGCCAAACCACCATACTTAATCGCGCTCGGCGTAACAGCAACTATAACAGGCGATTTCTCCTCAACAGCCGCCTCACTAACAGCCAGCAAAGCCTCCAAATTATTTATGTTAAAGGCTCCAACAGCATAGCCTTTCCGGCTAGCCGGCACCAACAAATCCTTGTTAGTTACGAGCATTTTTCCCACCACAGTTTGTTATTAACTGAATCGATATAAATCATTTACACCACCAAGAAACTAATGTGGTTTTCCCATAAGAATAAAAGCTGCCACCGCAGCCACACAAACTGCCGCGATTGTCAGCGTAAAGAAAAACATTTGCGGAATTCCGAAGATGTAGTGTTGAATTTCATAATTTAACGTGACAAGCACATCCTGCGATGAATATTTATTAAAGAAATGCAAAACATATTCGCCTTTGAAATCGCAGACAAACCTATAATCGAGAGACGCTTTTCTACCGAATTCCTTCACAGTTCCATTAGGAAAGGTCATGTAGAAATCAATGGTGCCTTCAGTTAATCCGCCGACCGTAAATATTATCGTAACGTGGTCTTCTACTGCGAGGTTGAGAACTTCTGTGACTTCTTCGCCGCTTGGCACGGTAAAGCTTCTGGTGGCCGCTTTAACCTGACATACAGTGCTCAATAGTATAATGGCGAGAAAAAGAAAATTTAGCACGGTTCTGACTCGGAACATCATACATTTTTGTGCGTTCGAAATCAATAACCATTGTGAATCTCAAATACAGATAAATAATAAGAATTTACAAGACAACTTTAGAAAGTTATATGGGAGGAAAAGTCGAATATTATTTAGAGGCATGCGCCATGACTTGTTATTTTAGGCATCTTAAAGAAATTTTCAAGAAAGCAGGAATACAAGTTACTGACGAGAACAGAAGAGAAATTGACAGGATAATCCACAGCATTGTCCATGTGAAATATAAGGATTGTCCGGCTGCGTGGAAAGAAGTTAAAAAGCAACTAGCAGAAAACGAAGAAGACTTTCTTTTGAAATTGAAAGAAGCATGGAATAAGCAAGCGCAAGCGTAACTGTTTACTTCTTAGCTTTCGGTTTCATCTCTTTCATAGGAACCCCGCAACAAATCAAATCGCAAGCAGCACATCCACACGCCTTGTCAACAACCACAACAAGCCCACATTCTTCACATTTATATTGCGAACCTTTCTTCGCCATTCACTCTCACCTCCAATCACTATTTTACAGCCTAATTCTTCTATATTGATTATGCAAAAATAAAACTATCTAATGCTTAACACCTAACACTTGCATTGAAAAATCTTATAAGAAAAAAATGAAACATAAACTCTAAAACTGGCATGTTCGCTCAATCATGGAGTGATTCACATGGTAAAACTGAACAAGGTTGATGAACTCGTCATTGAAACGTTAAAAAATTCTGATAAGCCTTTGACACTCGCGGAAATCGCCCAGAAAACTGGAGAGTCTGAGAAGAAAGTTTTCAAGGCTTTGCGTAAGTTGTTTGAGAATGAAATGGTTGATTGTCAGAATCGCCAGTACAAACTGGCAAATTGCTAGTTAATTTTTTAGCATTTATTCAGCGTTTCCGGTAATCACGTTTAATGTATGATTCAGTTAGTGTGTTTAGTTTGTTTTGGTGAGTTGCAAAGTGTTGATTATTAAATCGCAATATTTAAGTTATTAAATATTCACAAATAAAACTAATCAAACGAGTTGTGCATTTAATTGAGAATCCTTAGAAAAAAGAAACCTGGCTACGCATTGGGAATAACGCTTTGTCTAATAGGATTAGTTCTCATTTCCATAACCATCTGGGAAGCTTGGCCTAACATTTCCGCTCAAAATCCACTCCAAAGTTTCTGGACAGCTATTTGGACGCAAAAGCTTGATTTCATTCTAGCCGTCGAATTCAAACTTGCATATTTAATAATCCTAGGAGCCGCGCTAATCTCTACAGGCTTCATAGTATTAATTTTAAGTCGACAATGGCTAACTATTTATAGCGGCACCATACTATTTCAATGTCCCTTCTGCAAAAAACGCTGGAGAGCCCTACGAGACAAAGGACTAGTACACTGCCCACATTGCAACCAACTAATTCATCCCACAATGGTTGAATAAACTGTGGCGCGGGGTGCGGGATTTGAATAAGTGGATTTTTCGCGTGTTATATTAAAGTTTTACGGAAAGCGTTTCTAAGCGTTGTTGTCTAGGCTGAGGGGCTTAAGGAAAACTGTTTTGGGGATTAACAGAACACAATCTTCCACGACTTAAGACTGGCAGGCAGGATTTTCTGAATAGAAAAAACGTTCCAAAAAGCAAAAACAGCGAAACAGTGAGAGTATAAGTATATAATTTCTTACATACTACGCTCGGGGAGGGAGCCCAAAACCACATTTAAATAGAAAATAACCGAACCACACGTAAAACAATACAGAGTGAAGAAAATATAGGAAGCGAAAGTTTTGCATTAACGCAAGCTAAAGACTATTAGGAGACGAGAAGAGTTTTCGTTGGGCTTTTTGTCCCGGGGCAAATTTTTAATAGTCTAAGATGCGGGAGTGTTGTTGCTGTTTTGGGTTTTCTTTGATATTGCTATTCTGATTTGTGTGAGTTTTCGTTCTAGTTCTTTTTTCTTTTTGGCCTTTTCCATTAGGGTTATGAACTGGTGGGTTTGTCCTCGGTCTTCCCAGCTTTCCATAAGCTCCGGCACAATATCCCACATGTTATGCAAATCACCAAAGTCTAACCCCAATTCACACACTAAGCTCATCAGCTCATCGTAACATCCAATCTTTTTGAGCGCTGTCTTAAGGCGCTCAACTTCATCAAAGAGCTTGGCATACTCACGCTTTAGAGCCTCATAGTCAGCAGCCTCATGGGCAGGTGGCTGCGTGCCCTCCAATTCAGCTAAACGCTTCCGCAATAAGTCATTAACCTCTTCACTTATGGACCTGCTAAACTTTTCCGCCAATACATGCTTAAGCCTAGCGTACACTTGACCGTCAACATGAAAACAATGCGGTTCCGCATCAACATACTTTTTCGGACGAGGCATACGCGTTTCCCATTAGAAAAATAGAAAACTCAAACACCCCCTCCCCTCCACACTAGTAATAATAATATACTATTATAGAGAATAAGCCTCACATATTTATACTCTCATTGCGTTCTCACTTTGGCAAATTTTCTGGTTTTCCTGTTAGAAAACCGCCCACCCGCCCAGAAACCCATGAACGGGCATGTTCTGTTAATTCACGTTAACAGACAACGCCAGAAAAATAAATATTAGAAAATTTTCAAAAACTTCAAGCCGCGCTTTATATAGAGCCTTTCCACGTCAAGTCTGTCAAGGGCTAACCACATTAAATCAAAGCCAACCTTTTCCAGTTATCGATTAAACGTTACTAACAGAATATCTAAAAAAGAATTTCTGGATATATTATTGCTTATTTTTTGGTTGTTTTTCGTTTTATTGCTGTGAAGGCCATTGTTAGGATTGCTGCTAGCATTATGTATGGTATAATTGGTTCTTTGTTTGCTTTAATGTTTATTGGAATTGAGTATCCTCCAACTGGGATTGCAGCAACTGTTATGCGTGCTGTGTCTGATTGGGCTGTGTTGCCTTTATCATCTGTGACCTTAAGATAAATGTAGTAGATTCCACTTGTAGTTGGCGTGAAGGCCCATGCGCTTGAAGTGGCCCCTGAAACTGGATTACCATTAAGATACCATTGGTAGGCGTATGGTGTGTATCCGCCCGAAACTGTTGATGTGAAGGTTACCAATTGGCCTACGAGGATTGAGGCTGAAGGCGGACTTATGGAAACTGAAAGTGGCGGCGGAGGCGGCAAGTATGTGAATACTGCTTTTAGTGTGTGATTGTTATCCATTAGGACATAGTAGGGGTTCGCTGAGCCGACATTTATTGTGTCGAGTTCCCAGTGGTCGAAAACATAGTTTGTGTCTGGGATTGCTGTAACTTGAACTGAAGAATTAGCCAGATAAATGTATGTTCCTGGCGTTGGACTTGTTGTTCCACCCGTAGTGGTTGAAATGGTCAAAGAATATGTTGTTGGAGGAGGTTGTCCCATTATGGCGAATAGGCTTAGGTGATATATTTTTGCCCAAACATAGCCTGCATAACCAGGAATGTCTGAAGGTGTAACCACGCCTGTATCATTTTCAAGTATCCAGCTTGTTCCATTCCAGTAGAACATGCGCAATGTTGACTGGTCAACATACGCTGATATCACTTCCTGGTTCGTGTAGTAGATGCGGATTTCTATTGGAAAAGTTATGCTCTCAGGGGGTAAATCTGTTTCAACAGTTACACATTTGACACAGTGAACTTCTATGCCCATTTCAATTGTTCCTTCAAGGTTGATGTCATAGCTGTTTATGGTAATGTTTCCTGGAGATGTCGTGTTAATTAATACCATAGTGTCGGTAGATGAGGTATCATCAACAATGTTTTCGCCGGAATTTAATGAAATCGGAGGAATATACTCTTTCCACTGAACATAAAAGTAATTACTTCCATAAGAGCCTATTACTGTGTTGTAATACCATCCTTGAACCCATTCACGTTCAAACCTTCTTCCAATTGGTTGAAAGAGGGTTACTGCTGGGCAATCTTCAAAATAAAGTCTCTGTAGTTCGTAGTAAATCTCCTTACGTAGCATTTCATTCGTTTCAGCCACCCCAAGATCCACAAGCTCGTCAATTGTTTCATTCATGTAATTTTGCATCGCAGGAAAAACTCTACCGCTTCTCATGAAACCATAAGCAAAATCATGCGGATCAGCAAAATCGGCAAGCCAGCCCATAATAAATATTGGTGCCTCATGTCTATTGATCAGATAATTATATATATTCCAAGTTACACCTTGTATTTGGACATGAAACTTTGGATTAAGCGCTTCAACATTTTCTTTAAGAATCTCACATTCTCTTAAGCGAATAATGCTTTCTACGTTATAAAGAATAGTGACGTTAAAGCCGTTAGCCCACACTTGTCCGTTCCACGCTTCTTGGAAATACTCAGCAGCCTTCGTTAAATTGAATGTGTATTTTTCTTGCGCGGGATTATGGTAAAGCAAACCCGGTATTATAGGCGTCGCTGGTTGACGAGAGTCTCCAAGCAAAACATCATTTATTAACTTTGTGTAATTAAAGGAGTAGGCGAAACCCCTTCTAACGTTTATATCATTGAAGAAATCTGGCGGAATTCCATTTTCACTAAATGTTCCCGGTGGCAATCCTCCTGGAACGCCGAGGTATTCGCTTGATGTTGAAATGTTAAAGGTAAAGAACATAGCTTCGCACACCAACTCAGGTAATGGATATACGCAGCGAACACCAGGTTGTCCCAAAACTTCGCTCCAAGAAGTTCGTGGAACATCAACACTGTCAAGTTCCCCTGAAAGAAACAGATCCCTTCTCGTCGCCCAGTCTGATATCCCGCGAACAGTGACTCTCTGGAGAAAACCATTTGCGCCAGGAGCAGGCCAACCGCCCCAATAATCATCGAATTTAACCAGAGAGTAATTGACTCCACGCTGATAATAATCAAGCATGAAAGGACCAGTTCCACACATTGCATCAATGTGTGGTCCCGGTGGCTCAGTATTCATCATATTTATCTGAGAGTTTTCTGGTTTGTTATATAGCGTCCAATTGTTCCATGTTCCCGGCCACTCGCCATGCGCAATGCACCAGTCCTTGTTGACAATAAATCCGAAAACTGACAAGACTTGCAAGAATGGCCCATAGGGTCTGGATAGATGGAAAGTAACGGTTGTGTCGGTTCTGGTGATTGCACCATCCAGTAAAGACGCATTAACGATGATGTTTCCATACTCATCTCTACTTCCGGCTAAACCAAACAACGCATCGTAGAGAAAAGCAGACGGCCAGTTGATGTCCATCACAAGTATGCGTTCAAAAGAATATTCAACGTCCTCTACTGTAAGTGTATCATTATTATGAAACTTTACTCCTTGCCTTATCTCAAATGTATAATTAAGACCGTCAGCACTCATATTCCAAGAGGTGGCAAGCCGCGGAACGAAACTGTTAATGCGCTCTCTATCATAGAATATCAAAGGTTCATAAACATTCAAAGCCAACTCAAAATCATTACTACTCCATAAAAGTGCAGGGTCAATGTTTCCAGGCAAATTACTACGCGCAATTATCATATGATCTGGATTCGGCACTGTTTCCGAATTAACCATTGGAATCAACCCAAACAGCAGCAAAACGGATGTCACAATGACAAACAATTTTTCTTTACTCATCATTCTCCCTTCTCTCGTAATAGCTTTTCTAAAAAATAAAAATTTAACATTTGTGGAAGTAACTTCTATAAAAAGGAAAATCAAAATAAAAATTATTCAGACTTTTTGTTATGTTCTTTTAGTGTCTCCTAACAGAACTAATGGCATTCAAAGTTTAAAACTTACTTCGAGACCTCCAGCACTTGCTGATATGTGTTTGCTCGCGTATTTTCCTGAGTGTCTTACATAATCCAGATAGTCCGGCGCATGGTCCACGTTATCTGCGATCACAACACTTCCTTTGTGGAGTTTATCCTCGATTAACCGTAGATAATCCAGATATTGCCGTTTCTCAGCATCTATGAAAACAAGATCAAACTTTCCCCTTAACTTCGGAATTATCTCAAGAGCGTCGCCGACCAAAACTTTAACCTTCGGCGGTATTTCCGCCTTTTTTATGTTATCTTTTGCAATTTCTGCTGCATGAGGATCAATCTCTATGGTGATCAGTTGGGCATCGCTTCCCAATTCTTTTCCCATGAGAATCGCTGAATAACCAATAAAAGTTCCAATTTCCAAAACATGTTTAGGTTTAATCTCGCGAATAATTTCAACTAAAATTCGACCTCTATCAGGCCCGACAATGGGTAAAAACTTACCTTTTTTAATTTTGCTCTCAATTTCGCTCAAAACCTTCTCCACTTTGCCCATCTGTTCTTATCCAACCTACAGGCTGCGCCAATACTGTGGTCGTGCCAAAATAAAAACTCATCGAGAACATCAAAATGTTAAAGCGTAGAATCATATTCTATTAGTCATCGTTAACAGAAAACCTAACCCTTGATGGTGTTTGTTGCCGCTGTCTTTTACGAAAATTTTTAGCTTTCCTTCGTTTTACCTATTTCATTCTGCAGGTTTTTCTCATGTAGTTAATAGGGTTGTTTTTCCGTAGTATGTGGGGGTTGTTTTGATGTTTTTGAAGCCTGTTTTGGACATGAGGTTTTCGATGTATTCTTTTTTGTAGTGGATTATGTTTGTTTTTAGTTTCATGGGGAGGTTCATTAGGGCTACAGCCAAGTAGAATGGTGTTGAAGTTATTGCTTGGAGCGGTTTCTGTTTTATAAGCAGCTTGTAGTCGCTTACTCCTTTTGTGTAGGCGACCGTTTGCACGTATACGAGGCTTAGCCTACCGCCCTTCTTTAAAACCCTTTTTACCTCTGAAACCAGCCTTTGCACGGAATAGGGTGGTATATAGCTGATGAAATTAACTGCGGAAATTCCATCTAAACTTTCATCCTTGAAAGGCAGTTTATCCACAAACCTATAAAGGTGAATTTTGGCGGAATACGCCGCTTTTTGCCTTTTCATTTTTGCGTAAGCCACTTTCAACGCTGAAAAGGAATAGTCTAACCCATATACGATTGCGCCCTTTGATATGAGCAGTTGTATTAGGTTGCCTGTTCCACACCCCAAATCAAGGTATACGCTATTCTTTTTGGGAGACAAGCTTTCAGCAACCTTCTCCATCATCTCCATATATGAGGGGAGAATGCGCATCCTATCATAGAAAAAGGGATTGTGGAGGAAAGCTCCATTTGTTATGCTAAAAACTTTCTCCTAAATTGTTTGGGCTCTCGCATAATTGATGGCATTATGTTGTTCTAGATAATTGTGTGTCCTCCGTATATGTAAAGTCAAAATGGAAAAATTTATAAAATGTTATCATATAAAAAAATTTATGCGCCAACAACGGAACTTACTAATAACAGATGACTTATTGATATTGGTAGGATCGATTATATTATGCGTATATGGTTTTGATGTGCCAAAAAATATGAAACTTATAGTTGACGGAAACGATCCATATTTTACTCCTCGAATATTTAATGACGCAAACATGATTAAGCTTATGAACCTAATTTGGATAGCAGGAATTATTGGTATAATAGGGTCCGTCTTAAGTTTGTCATATAAGTTAATTACTAAAAGAGAACAAGGAAAGGAGCTCTATATATTTAAGTTGGTTAAGGAGTTTAGTATCCTAGGTGTTTTCTTGTTGTTGCTAGTTTTAATTCAAGCCTGCTTTTTTAACTTTATTTTCATGACAGCATCTCAAAAGGAGTTGTTTGGCATTTGGTTCGGAGAATCTTTTCTGAAGCTCTTTTTAGGAGCATGCTTGATTTCCGCTGGAATTTTGTTATCGTCACTTAAGCCTATATCATGGCGTATGGGAGGAAAAAAAGAAGATGCAAAACATCAAGCTTGTTGAATCAAAAACTCTCAAGTTTTCAGTAATCTTCTGCGCGGTAATATTGATTCTTTCGGCTTTTTCTTTGGATATTTCACTTGTTCTCAATTTTTCTGAAGATGAAAGTAGCATTTTAAGGAAAGCAGAGTATTCTCCCTACGGAAGAAATAAATACTTTGCTATAGCGCTAGGGATTGACGTTACATGGTTAAATTTAGTTTTTATATTCGCCCTGGCATCATTAATATTAGGAGGTATGCTTTTTTTGAATCGGTTCCTCGTCGAGGTTGACGAAGCCTATCTAGAAAGGGAAGCGAAAGTCATTAGGAATATAGCAAGGTTTTTTGGAATAATATCAATGTTAGGAGTGATATTGTTCATAGCAGAAATTTTAAAGTTCAATATGCATGCCTCAAACGTGCCAACGCAACTGAGCGTGTCCCCTGATATAGGCTGGTATACATGTCTCATAGCAAGCATTCTTTTCTTTGTCGTAGCGAAAAAAACTCCAGTTAAGAGGGCTAAAAGTACTGAATCGTTAACACTCAATAAAGATAAGAAACTAGAAGAAAAATAAGAATCTAGACTCTTCGCGTTTCCAGTTTACACCGCTATTTACTTATCCTCTATCCTTCTCCATGAGTGCCTTTTTTGTTTGTCCATATCTTCTTAAGAGTGGGCGGAAGGAACTTCTGCTAGTAAAGTGATCGCTGAAGCATGCATTTCTGCATATCTCACAGAGTCTATGGAAATGCCTTGCGAATGACTTAAGCTACATGAAGGAAATTAAAAATAAAAGTTCAGGTCAACCTTCGTTTGTTTTCTGTTAGTCGCTGTTAATGGAATAGATCGGATATTAATTGCTTTTTATGTTAGGTTCTTAATGCGTGTGTTATGTCGCTTCTTGTTAGGATTCCAAGCAGTGTTTCCTTGTTTTCCTTGCTGACGACCAGTAGTCTTCCAATGTTGTGTTTGTTCATTTTTTCGAAGGCTTCTGCTACTGATTCTTCTGGAAAAGTTGTGACTAATTTTTTTGTGCAGATTTCCCCGAGAGATGTTTTGTTTCTTCTTTCTTTTGGAACTTTCATTACGTCTTGCAATGTAACTATTCCTAAGAGTTTGCCGGACTCGCTTACTATTGGGAAGCCTATGTGATGGTGCTCTGCTACTTTGTCAAAGAATTCATTTATTGTCATTGTAGGCGTTAGCGTGATGACGTTTTTGGTCATAATTTGTTCTACTTTCATTTCATTTAGTATGCTGATTTCGGTTGGTGTTGGCTTTGTGTGGAACTCTGCGGCTGTGGGTATTGTTATGCCTTCTTTTTCCATGTTTCTGCTTTCTTGCAATGCGTGGTTTCTTTTTTGAGTTGATATGTTGATTAAGTGTGCTAGTGTGTCTGGTTCTGTGGCTATTTCTTTGGTTGTTAAGATTTCCTTTTCAACTGCTAGGTTAAGTAAGTCTTCGCCTTTTTTGGTTCTGACTATTATTATTGACCAGTCTTTTAGTGGGGGTGCTCCGCCAACGCTTATGTCTGCAAGTTCAGATGTGAAGTCTGTACATGTTCTGCAGCGGTTCATGATGTGAGGTTTGACTTTTGCTATAGGAATTCGGAATATGTGATTTCCCGTTGTCACCACATAATTGTCTCCTTCCAAGTCAACATTCTTAATTTCGTTAGCTGCAACGTTATGTTCTTGCAGAAGATATTCTAACAGTCGGCCAATTGAGAAAGTCCATAGGCAAAAAAGCCCTATTGTTATTTCCAAGCTGTCGATAAATTTATGTTGCCAAGCCTCAAGTTTTCGAAGGGCGAGGACATGGCACGGGATTCCAACGAAGGCTATGTGAACTTTTCCATGTTCAAAGACTGCGCGACCAAAGGCTTCTGCAACTGCGCTGGGCATGATTTTTGAGTCTACAGCGGAAAGGGCGTCGTCTGGCACGAGGCTTATTTGAGGCTTAACTTTTATTGGTAAGCTTGGAGAAACCTTTGAAACAATGGCGCTGTCGATTATTTTTTGATTGATGGCGAAATTGAGTAAAGCGTTTATAACTCCACCGCTTTTTGTTGCTTCTCTTATTGTTGGGTTAGTTGCTTGTGCAAGTAGAATCTTCCTATAATAGCCTAATGCTTCTCTTCTATGTGGTGCATCCGCCACGAACCTTAATGTTTCATATAATAGTGCGTCGGTGTGTGGGCATATGTCGTAACAGACCGGGCAAGTGTTCAAATGTTCAGAACAATCATACAGTCTATCAGGCTTGTTCTCTACAAGTTTTATGGCGTGGATTGGACAAGCGGCTTCACATGCGCCACACGCGGTGCAAAAATCATGATCTATTACAAGTCGTTTTAAATCATCGAAAGCTATTAATCTATTTTTGTTTGTCTGCGTTTGCGACTCCTCCATTTAATATTTAGAGAAAGTTATGGCATAAAAGGAAACTGTTGCATTACTGGGTCTATGAGGTTTAAAACTGCTGCTGGATAAACGCCTAAAACGATTATCGCGATGGCAAGGATGAACATTGGAACAAGCAGTTTCTTTGGTTCTTTAATTTTAGTTTCTGTTTCTCGCATCAGTTTTTTTCCATACATATAGTTGATTAGCCTCAAAAGGTATGCAGCTTGGATGACGCTGGTTAAGACGCCTATTACCGCTAGCCAGCCAAGGTTGCCTTCTATTGCTGATGTAAAAACTAAATACTTAGCCATAAAACCAGCAAAGGGTGGAACCCCAGCGAATGAAAAGGCTGATAGAAGTAGAATTAAGCTTGTAAGTGGCATTTTTCTTCCAATTCCAGAAAAGTCTTCTAAAGTTTTGAAGCCCATGCTGTTAAATATTCCTACGGTCATGAACGCGAGGGCTGTTGTTATTCCACCTATAAGGAAGAAGTAGAGGTTCCCCATTATGCCTAGTGGTGTTACGCTTGTTATTGCTACAAGATTGTAGCCTACATCTGCAATACATATGTAAGCGATTAAACGTTTCACGTTTCTTTCGGTCAAAGCGAACAGGTTGCCAACAACCATTGTTAACGCTGAAAGAACTGCAAACAAGAAGTTCCATGGCAAAACGGTTGGCGGGGTCAAAATGTAGATGAGAACTCTTAGCAAGACATAGTAGCTTCCTTGGTCAACGATGGCTGAAAGAAAGGCTGAGGAAGAGGCTGGCGCTGCTGTGTATGCGTCTGGCAACCACATGTGGAATGGCACGACAGCCGCTTCTATCGAGTATCCTGCTGCAATAAAAATGAATGCCATCTCAAGTAAGTGCTTATCCGCAAGAGAAGCCAGTGCATGTTTTACCTCCCAAAAATTAAGCGAACCTGTAAGGGCGTAAATCACTGAAAGCCCATAAATTATGAAGGCTGAAGCTATTATTATCATGATCAGATACTTTAGCGTGGCATGCAATGACTTTGCTGTTTTTTGGTATAGCATTAAGAAGCTTGAGCCAGCGGCTGTTGCTTCCCAAAAAATGAAAAGCGTCAATAAATCGCCAGCAAGGGCTGTTCCTATAACGCAGCCAATAGTCATTAACATAACAGTGTAATAGCGTTCTGAAAGCTCTCCATCAGAACCTATGGAAAAGAGGCTGTATACGGTAACAACTGCCCCTACGCCTGTGAAAATTATCGCCATGTAAACTGACACTGCATCCACCAAAAACCTGCTGGAGAAAATAGTTGAGGAACCTTCAATTAGAGACAGGTTTATAAAAGGCTGAGGGGATGGTTCAGCATAATATTTCAGTGCAAGGTTCGCTACAGTCAGACCGGCGATAACGAAAATTGTTAAGAACCAACAAAGAATCAAAACATTTTTCCCGCTTCCTTTTTTACGAGTAATTTTAACAATTGGAATCGTTAAAAGAGAAAACAAAACGAAGGCGATTATTGGTAAAGATGCATCCAAAAGCTCTATCATCTGCGTTCCTCACTAGACAAAGCTTACGCTTGAAATTAGTTGTATGAAGAATGTGGGCCATATTCCAAGTATAACTGTGAGCACGGCTAGAATAATCATGGCTAACTTCATATAGGGGGGAGCATCGGAAACTTTTTCGTGTTTTGTTTCGCCGAGATAGACGTGGCTTAAAAATCTTAGAGCGTAGGCTAGGGACAAAACTGTGGCTACAAGCATCAGTGCTGTTGGAATGAGATAGAAGTTTTCAATTTTGATTGTTTGAAATGCTCCAACAAATATCAGAAATTCGCTTATGAAACATGCAAATGGTGGTATTCCTGCAATACTTAACGCTGCTATTGTAGAAACGGTGGCTGTAATTGGCATTTTCCCCGCAAGCCCGCCCATTTCACGTATGTCGCGAATTTCAAGTTGTTTCATAACGGCGCCTGCCGACAAAAAGAATAAGCCTTTACTCACGGCATGGTTTACAAGGTGTAAAACTGTTCCTGTGACGGGTTCTTGGAATGGAAAGAGTGAAAGCCCGAAGAGAACATAGCCCATGTGGGCTATGCTAGAATAGGCGATTATCCGTTTTATGTCAGTTTCCACCAAGGCGATTAAGGAACCAAAAAAGGCGGATATTATTCCAAAAATAGTTAATCCGTGCAGGAAGATGTTTCCAAAATCTGTTGCCATCACTGCTGGAAAAACTGTCCCTAGAGATACGCGTAGTATTGCGTAAGCGCCGGCGCTGATTATTACGCCGCTTAATAATGCAGACATGGGTGCAGGTGCTTCGGAATGTGCGTCGGGCAACCACATGTGAACCGGAACTGCAGCCATCTTGACTGCGAAACCAACTGTCAGAGATAGCAGTATCCATTTGACGAGCTCTGGGTTAGCTATCATTAGCGCGGTTTGCGCTTGGAACATGTCCAAGTCGCCTGTGACCATGAATATTGCGCCTATGCCCAATAAGACGAAGACTGCACCAGCGTGGGTGAATATGAAGAATTTGAAGGCTGCTCTGTATGGTTCCTTGTAGCCCCATCCGCCAATTATGAAGTATGATGGTAGAAGCATCAGTTCCCAGCAGAAATAGAATAACATAAGGTTTGATGTAATGAAGACGCCAACAAGCCCTATTGAAAGCAATGTTAAAAGAGCGTAGTATTCAGCTAGCCCCTTCCTCTCTTGCATGTAATTTATTGAAAAGAGCGCGGCTGCTAGAATGAGTATTAGGGTTATTATTGCCATTGAGAGGCTTATTCCGTCTACGAAAAGTGTAAAAGAAGCGTGGAGAACCGGAATCCAATAGTAAGATTCGACATACTTGTGGTCTGTACTGTTTAGGATTGTTGGCACAGTTGTAGAGAAAATTGCGACGTTAATTAGGCATAGTAAGGCTATTAAGAAGGCTGCACTTTTAGGAGATTTTTTGCCTGAAAAATAAACGAATGGAACAGCCAATGCAGGCAAAATTATTGTTAACAAAAGTGTGTTTTGCATTTTTTCGCCTCTTATCTTAGCATTGTAACTATTATTAGTATAAGGATTATCAAAAATCCGATTAGGGCTGCTGCCACATAATGTTCTATAGAGCTAGACCTTATCCTTCTTATTTTAGATGCTGAAGCCAGAGTCTTGTTAGTTGCAAGATATAAAAGTTCGTCGGCAAGAATATCTAAATACTTCTGGGTTCCATGAGCCACATTCATAACTCCATTTGCGAAAAGATAAGGCAGACGGTTAAAGAAGGATTTTTCAACATGCTCATAAAAAATTCTGGAAAATCGCATAATACCATTGGCGACGAAATAAGGCAGTTGTCCAAAAAAGGATGAGTCCACACGCTTAAGACTTGATGAAAGCAGTAAAACCCCATGCAGAATTACTTTTTCATATAGGGCGTCAAAGAAGTAACCGTTCTCCAAAACTTTGTTTATGGAACCGCGCAACTGTCTTATTTGTTCTGGCAACGAAAGTTTTCTGTAATAGGTAAGGTATACTGGAAATCCTCCCATAAGAAGTGTGAAGAGAAAGATCAAAGTTGATGGGTTAAACACTTCACTTAAGCCTATTTTCACATTAGCTTGCATGAATTGTGAAATTTCATTTCCAAACAAAACTGAAATGACGCAAAAAAATGCGAGGGCTCCGGATGAGAAAATCATTATTTTTGGTGCTTCATGCACGTGAATCTGACTCAAATACTCTGATTTCTCCCTCAAATATACAAGTGTGACAACCCGTAGGGTGTAGGCAAAAGTAATTGTTGTGGAAACATAAAGTATAAGCGTGGCGTACAAGTTTCCAGACGATAGAACGCTTTGGAAGATTAGTTCTTTGCTGAAAAAGCTTATGAAGGGAGGTATTCCAGCGCGAGCCAGCAATACAATAATGCTGAACGCAAACGTTATCGGCATTGTCTTCCTTAATCCGCCCATTAATCGCATATCGCGTGTTTTTGTCGCATGGATGATTCCGCCTATCAGAAGGAAGTCGAGACCTTGGAAGAACGCGTGGCTTACTAGGTGAAGTAAGCTTGCAAACCAGCCAGCCGATGAAGCGGAGGATGCTGTGCCTAAGGCTGCAAACATGAAACCTATCTGACTTATTGTGGAATAAGCAGCTACACCTTTAATGTCTGTTGTGGATAAAGCCAGAGTAGCGCCGATAAACGCTGTTATTGTGCCAATCCAGAGGATTGATGGCAACCACATGGGAATTAAAGCCGTTAAAGCGCCAAACAAGAGCATTAATCGGGCAACCAAGTAAACTCCTGCCTTAACCATTGTCGCAGAATGCAGAAGCGCACTTACGGATGTAGGTGCTTCCATGGCGCTGTAAAGCCATGTGTGAAGCGGAAGCTGTGCCGACTTTGCGACGGCTCCAGCGAGCATTAGAAAGGCTGCTGCTGTTAGATATGGCATTGGCACATTTCCTATGTTGGTTACAATGTAAGAGAATGAAAACGAGCCCAAGTTTACGTAGAGGATACTTATCCCCGCTAAGAGGCAAGCGTCGCCTACACGAGTCATGAGAAAAACTTTGGTGGCTGAACGGACCGTTTCTGGACGCTTATACCAGAAGGAAATAAGCGAATAAGAGCATAGTCCAACCATCTCCCAGAATATGAACATTTGAAGGAAATTATCTGACATAACCAAGCCCGTCATCGAGCCTATAAAAAGAAGCATGAAGAAGTAGTATCGCGTTAAGCCTTCTTCACCAGTCATGTAACCCAAAGAATAAACAGTTATCACAAGACCGAAGAACGTAACCAAACAAGCAAGCAAAACACTTAACGGATCAACGTATACGCCTGCACTGATACTTAATGATGAAATCCAAGATGTTGTTAAACTGGAATCTCCAAAAGCGTTATAGTAAAGGTCTGGAACCATGGAAAAAGCGAATGCTACAGTGATTAAACACACGGTTACGGCGAAGTAATCTCTAGCCTTCTTGTTGAAACGTGCAATTAATGGGACCAGTAGACCGGAAACAATTGGAAATGCCCAAACGAGCCAAGGCGCATATGGAAACAAATTCACCGCCTCATTTCTTTAAAGATAATGTTCAGTTTCTTTTGTGCGCCTCTCGTGTTTTACGCCTTCTTAACCCATTTTAGATTAACCTTTTGAGATATAAAGTCAGCAATTTAAATTTTGTCTGGCGTAAAGCGGCGATTAAGCAGTTTTACCCATGAAATTGCATAATTATTAACGAAACAGTTTTATTATGAACTATAAAGTCTGCATCGCTGATAACCATGGACTACCATTCAGTGACTGCATTGGCAATTTTCATAATAACGCTTTTCTTGATGATTAAACGTCCCCACGGTATAAGTCTGGGTTTGGCTGCCGGTATAGGCGCAGCAGCTTCACTTCTGCTCGGCACAGTAACGTTAAACGATGCGGCTGTGGCGTTTGTTGACATTTGGGATGCTGCTTTAGCCTTCATTGGAATTGTAGCTTTATCAGTGACGTTAGACGCCATGGGATTTTTCAAGTGGGCAGCCATAAAAGTGGTTAAGTTGGCTGGTGGAAGCGGCTTAAAACTTTACTTTTACATTTCCTTGCTTACTGCTTGTGTAAGCATACTTTTTGCAAACGACAGCGCCGTGCTTATACTAACGCCAATAGTTCTTGAAATCATCAGTCAATTGAAGATAGATGCTAAAGGAAGACTAGCCTACCTTTTCTCTGCCGGGCTGATTGCTGACACCGCTGCAATGCCACTGATTACAAGCAATCCAATAAACATTGTAAGCGCAGACTTTTTCAAATACAGCTTCATTGACCACCTGATCTTTATGGGACCAGTAGCCATAGCCACCATAATAAGCAGTCTCCTTCTGGTTTACGCCTTCTTTAGAAAAAATGTTCCAAAATCCTATTCGATGGAGCTTGCGGAAGCCTTAAACGTTGAAGGACAGTTGATAACTCCCACGCTTTTAAGGATAAGCATAGTAACCTTGATTACAATTGACGTCGGCTATGTTTTAGCCTCTTTGAACAGGCTCCCAGTTTCAATTGTCATATGCTCTGGTGCATTGTTTCTTCTAGGAATTTACATAATAACTTTAAACAAGCCTTCAATGTTGAAAGAAGAGCGCAAAGGCGTAAAAAGCCTAGCAAAGGAGATCAACTGGGACATTCTGCTCTTCATGATGGGCATATTCCTAGTTGTTCAAGGATTAAGGCATACTGGCGCTGTGGAATTCTTTGCATACCTCTTCACAAAAACTCTTTCATTGCCGCTGTTTCTATCTGTGCTTGCACCAAGCATGGTCGTTACAATCGGCGCAAGCGCCATGAACAACTGGCCGATGACCATCCTTGGCCTTTTATCGATAAAGCATGCAGCAAACAGCGTTAGCCTAAACTCGCAGAGCCTCACAAGCATGGTTTTCTCAAACATTATTGGAAACAACTTGGGTCCACACTTTTTCCCTCTCGGGTCTTTAGCAATTTTAATGTGGCTTGAAACAATGCGCCGAAAAGGCGTTAAAATAAGGCTTAGGGATTATTTGAAAGTCGGTTCAGTCGTGTCAATTATTGAGGTTACTGTAGCATCCTTGGTTTTATGGTTTGAAATTGCTTTCTTAAATTTAAACTTGAACATTCAACTTTAGCATTGCACATGCCTTGCTTGCAATTTATTCACAAGTTGACTTCTATAGAATGATCTGCTTCCCGTAAGAAAATAGCTGACAGCAGCGGAAACAACGGTGGGGATTATAAAGCTTGGACCCATAGTTTCAGCAACCAGAGTTATACTTGTCAAAAGGCTTTTGCTCGTCGCAGCCAGCACTGCAGCCATTGATAATATGACATATAAAACAGGCGTCTCAAGGTTCAAAGTTTGTGCGTAAATGAGCCCAAGTGCGCCGCCAACATAAAGCGATGGAATGAATAGTCCCCCGTTTCCACCGAAATTCAGTGTTATGCTTGTGGCTACAATTTTTAAAATTAAAAGTGCGGTCAAATTTGTCAAAGCTAATTCTCCTAATTCGGCTATTGTGATTTTGTGAATGAAATCGTAACCTAGCCCAAGCGCTTCAGGGTAAAGCAAGCCTATGACATCGAGAATTAATCCAGCAAATATTGTCATAAGCAACATTGGAAGTCTGCTGGCAAGCCGTTTGCTTATGATGTTTGTTCTTTCAAGGGCTTCCATGAATGCCAACGCAACTAACGCCGCTAGGATTCCTAGAAAAATTGCATGCATAAGGGTGGAAAGAGTTGGTATAATAAATGTTGGAGTTGGAAAAATGGTTTCTGTTCCAAGGGTTATGGCGGACGTAAAATAGGCGGTAACAGAAGCAATAGACGCTGGAATAAAAACCTCGGTTTCAACATCTCTCTTGTAAGGTATTTCAAGGGCAAATAATATCCCCGTCAATGGAGCCTTAAAGATCGCTGAAAATCCCGCTGCTGCTCCACACAGAAACAGTGTTTTTACATCTTTTTGATCCAACTTTAGCCTTCTAGCAATAAACGAAGAGATTCCTCCACCTAACAAAAGACTTGGTCCCTCTAATCCAGCGCTTCCACCAAAACCTATGGTTATCGCAGAAGCCAAAGTTCTGCTTAT